>CAIVPM010000490.1 GCA_903907815.1 uncultured Chitinophagaceae bacterium
AATATGAAAGGAAAGAAAGTAGGAATAATAGGGACTGGAAAAATAGGTTATTCCCTATGTAAGATCTTACTTGGCATGGGCTGTACTGTAATTGCATTTGATCTTTATAAAAACGAGGAGTTAGTAAACATAGGTGTTGAATACCTGCCTCTTGAGGAAGTAATTAAAATCTCGGATATCCTGTCATTACATTGCCCTTTAAACGATGATACTTACCATTTAATTAATGCAGAAACTATTGCCACCATGAAATCTGGGGTGATGATTATTAATACTGGCAGAGGAGCATTGATAGATACAAAAGCTGCAATTGAAGGACTTAAAACAAGAAAAATTGGTTATCTTGGTATAGATGTATATGAGCAGGAAGATAAATTATTCTTCCGCGATTTGTCCACTAAGATTATAACTGATGATGATATACAAAGATTGATGAGTTTCCCAAATGTTTTAGTAACAGCACATCAGGCATTCTTTACCAATGAAGCACTGGAAACTATTGCAGATGTTACATTAAACAGTATCAATAGCCTAACAAAAGGAACTGCGTTGAGAGACGCTTCTGTATTACTATAAAATATAAAGTCACAAGTTATAATACAAAAACTGAATTATAACTTGTGACTTACAACTTGAAAATAAGCTTTATTAATTCTTTTATTTGATTAATAAATGTCCTGCAAAGCGAACCCCCTTTTCATCATCTAATACCTTCTTCATTAATATTCTCAGCTTTTCTGGGAGTTGTTTCTTTTCTTCTTCAGCAAGTGGTTTTACAATTTCGAAGAACTCATCTTCATCATCATAGTAGCCAAGATATAAGTCGTAATTATCGTTGATATGTAATCTGATGGATACTTCTAAGTCCTGTTCGTATTCATGCATAGAAATAATTGCCCATTGATCTCCTTCTCCATAGTTGAACAATATTTCTACAGGCTCTTGTGTCACCACATATTTTACCAGCTTTTCAATTAGTTCAACTGAATGATTTTGTACCAGTTCTTCGTAATTCATAATATATAAGTTTTAATTTAGTTAGTGTTATCGTCATTAATCTTCTCTTTAGGAAAAGGCTGTGCCTGTTTTGGTGCAGGTTGCGTTTGCTTAGGAATCATCAGTTGCTTTTGCTTCTCCCCTTTTCGTTTCATATCATTTTCAAGCGACTTAGGAACATAATCATTTTTAATAGGTGCATTATCAAATGGTGTAGCAGTATGATACCAAATACCATTCTTCCATACAAACCCTTCATAATCACCATAAGGAACTAAAGTATACCTTAAATCAGGAGTCATTTCTTCGCTATATAAATGATCGAAAATAATTCTATCCAGATCCGGATCATAACTTAATCTTACCTGTGCTTCTTTCTTATATTCAAGACAGAACCTATAGGCAGGTTGTTTTGGCTTAAGTTCATCATTCTGATATTGAAAATAACGTCCACCAAACTTAGGTTTTCCCTGCTCATCAAAGGTTAAAACATCCATCCATTTCTTTTTAGAACGGGCACCATTACCATCACTACCAAGTAGTGTGTAATACTTTTTATTGTTGTATGTTTTTTCAATCAGTTTATAATATACTGCACCAATCCAGTTTTTTGCATCTCTCACAGAATCTATAGGATTTGCAGCAAAATCGGAAGCATCGAATAAAGGTATTATTTTAAGTGAGCCATCAGCAGTATTCATTTGAATAGCACCTTTCTGGCGGTAGTACGTAAAGTCCTTCATTACTTCCCAAGTAAATATTCTGAAGCTACTATCAGCGGAATATACCTTGGATACAGAAGCAAGTGAATCAAAAGGATAATAAAATGAATAAGGTACTCTTAGAGCATTAACAAACCCACGAGTGAAAAAACTATCTGCCTTAAAGCGAAAGATAAATTCATCATCAGGATTAACCATATCATAAGAAGCCTGTTTTAAAGAGTCTTCCAGTGGCTTAAGAACTTCGTAAGCTGCTTTCGGTAATTTTTGAGCATGTACCGTTATTGTTCCAATGGTTAAAACAACAACCAAGAATATGTATATAATATTTTTCATTAATAATTTCATAAAGAACATTATTGATTAATTATTTCCAACAAGTGTTTTAGCAAAATGTAACAGATTATCAAACCTTAAATCAATGGTATCATCGGGATAATATTCTGGATTTGTAGTGGCTACAAATATTGTTTTAATACCAGCATTTCTGCCAAATTTCATATCACTTAGTTTGTTGCCCACCATTACACTTTTAGAAAAGTCGATTTCAGAAAAATCATTCTTTGCCTGCAATGACATACCATGCTGAGGCTTTCTATTGATAGATAAATTATCCGTATCAGTACAGAAATATATTTTATCCACTCTTCCTCCATTAGCTACTATATGATCCATCATGTAGGTATGAATACCTTGCAAATCTTCCAGCGTCATTAATCCTCGTCCTACTCCTTTCTGATTGGTAACCATTACTATTCTACCAAACTTATTATTTAATAAGGCCATTGCTTCCAGTACGCCATCGTAAAACTGGAATTCCTCTTTGTTTAAAATATAATCTTCCTTCTTTTCATGATTGATTACACCGTCTCTATCAATAAACAGTGTCCATGATTTATCTATCACTCTCAAGTCCATTATGCCTATAATCTTATTTATAAAAAACAAAAATAACCGTAATCAATGTCATGGTTTATTTAGTAAGAATATATTTAACTTTTCATCACTTTCTACGCCATCAAAATAACATCCACTTCCATTGATTTATATAATCGGGAAAGTTTAAGATTATTTAACCTATTTATGTAGTAGGATATAATAATTCCTACTACATTTGTCGGATCATATAATACAGTCACGTGGCCGAGCGGTTAGGTCGGGGTCTGCAAAACCTTCCACGATGGTTCGAATCCATCCGTGACGTCTAAGAAGCTGTCCTATTTCATTGGTAATAATCATTGATGTGTCATTTTTGAGTGAATCAAACTGAATACAGGACAGCTTCTATTAATTAATAATGAAATACAATAATCTTTCCCGCTTAGGTATTATTGCAGGATAAAACTTATAATTGCAAGATTATTATTGAAAGTATTACTACTTATAAATTATATACATTATCCAATTACAACTAATATATATATGAAAAATGTTATCAAAGGTTTAGTCTTATTTATAATGATAATTTCTTACTGTAATATATCTGCACAAGTAGACGAAAGAGGTTATATATTAAAAGTTGGTGACAAATTACCCGACAGTATTATTCTAAAACTTACTGATGGAAGTATAGTAAATATAAATCAGTTGAAAGGGAAAGTTGTGTTGTTACAATTTACTGCAAGCTGGTGCAGTGTATGCGCGAAAGAAATGCCTCATCTGGAAAATGAAGTATGGCAGGTTTATAAAGATAAAGGACTGGTGTTTTTTGGAATAGACAGAGACGAGCCATTGAATGTAGTAAAGAAGTTTAAAAAGAAACTGAAAATCACTTATCCATTAGCACTTGATCCTGGTGCAAATATTTTTGGAAAGTTTGCAAATAAAGAAGCAGGGGTAACCCGAAATGTACTTATCAAAGATGGCAAAATAATTTTCCTTACGAGGCTCTATGATGAAGTTGAATTCAATGCTTTAAAGAAAAAGATTGCAGAAGTGTTTGCGCAGTAGTTAATAATTGTATTAATCATCCCATTATCGGATTATCAAATAATCATATTAGTACTTACTATTGCTTATGAATATTCGTTCAAAACTACCGAATGTTGGCACTACTATTTTTACAGAAATGAGTGCATTGGCAATACAACATAATGCCATTAATCTAGGTCAGGGGTTTCCTGATTTCAGTATGAGTTCTGAATTGATTGAACTGGTGCATAAAGCCATGAAAGATGGTTATAATCAATATACACATTCTAACGGTGTTCCTTTGTTGAGAGAACGATTAGCAGAGAAATGTTATCAACTATATCATCAAACGTATTCTCCAGAAACGCAGATAACCATTACACCCGGTGGCACTTATGCAATTTATACTGCGCTTACTTCTATACTGCATCCTGGAGATGAAGTAATTGTATTTGAACCTGCATACGATAGCTATATACCTAACATAGAAATAAATGGTGCAAAGCCTATATTGATTTCTTTAGCTTACCC
>CAIVPM010000491.1 GCA_903907815.1 uncultured Chitinophagaceae bacterium
ATAGAAATTTCAATAATTTAATAGAATACCGGGCATGCAATAATGGCAGGTGGCCATATTCAGTAAAACAAGGAGCGGAAAGGAAAATATATTTATGGTGCCATGCTCAAAGAGTGAACAAAAAATTGATGGATAAAGGTTTGATGAAAGTAAATAAAGAACGTATAATAAAACTAAATTCTATAGGATTTGCATGGAACCAGCAGAAAGGGAACTTGTTAAGATGGAATAAAATGCTTAAAAAATTGAAAGAACAAGTGAAAGTAAGCTCCAAAATACCATGTATGCTAGGGGGTAAAAAAAATCCATTATATAGCTGGTTATATTATGTTAATAAATGCATTAGACTTAATGCCATTTCGGAAGATAAGAAGGCAAAATTTTTAGCAGTGATGGGGGGAGAGTAATTGATAATGAATAATTGATGATGGATAATTGGTGGTTGGTGAGAGAGCAACTACTAGGAAGTGGATAATTGAAATTGGGTAATTATGAGAAATAAAATAGCATTAGAAGGTCAGTGTAGAGAAGTACTTGCATTTGTGGAAGAACATGGAAGATTACCTACCCAAAAGGATAAGATGAACCTGTATGTTTATGTTTATTTTTTAAGAAATAGTTACAAAGCAGGAACTTTGGATAAGTCGATTATTAAAAGATTATACTATACGGGAATATTTGAGCCAAAAATTACGGGAAATGGCTGGGAGAATAATTTTGCTCTTTTAGTGGAGTTTAGAAAACAGAATCCAAATAGATGGCCAAGTCAATGTTCGGAAGATATTGTGGAGAAGAAAATTGGTAAATGGAGCATAAGTCTACGGTGGAAATACAGGCAAAATAAACTGAGTCATAAATGTATTCATAAGCTGCGTGAAATAGGATTTGAACTTAATATGAATGTTGTTAATGCTATATGGCAGCAGAATTTTGAATTTGTAAAATTACATATAGAAGAAAATGAAACCCTTAATGGGCTTAGCAAGCGATTATTAAAGTGGAGTAATGCGCAATATTTAAAATACTATGATGAAAATGACGCTGTGTATCAGGTACAACTATTAGATTCTATTAATTTATTTAAATACATAGTAGGCAGTAAAACAGCTGTATGGGAAGAAAAGTATGCACAACTAAAAGATTTCATTTGTACAAATAACAAAAAACCAAGCAAGAAAACTAATCTAAATTTATTTAATTGGTGGGTAACACATCGTAGGATGTATAATGAAGGAAGCCTTTCTGAAAATAGGATAAAACTTTTTAATGATTTAGGTTATAAAGTAGGCATTAAACGTGAAAACTATGAAACTGCCTGGAATAGAAATTTCAATAAGTTAATACAATTTAGAAAAGCCAATAATGACCGATGGCCATATTCTGTAAAAAAAGGTACTGAAAGGGAAATATATTTATGGTGTCAGGCACAAAGGGTGAACAAAAAAAAGATGGATAAGGGTTTAATGAAAGTATATAAGGAACGTATCATGAAGCTAGATTCTATAGGATTTGTATGGGACAAGATAGTTTTATTGCCTAAAAGATGGGATATGATGCTTGGTAAATTAAAGAAGCAGTTAAAAGTTTCTGAAAAAATTCCTTATAGAATAAAAGGTGAATTTAATCCATTGTATAGATGGGTACAAACTAATAAAAAAAGGATTAAGGATAATGTAATGTTGGAAGATAGAAAGGCAAGATTTTTGGCAGTGATGGGAGTGAGTAATTGATAATGAATAATTGATGAATGATAGTTGATACATTATTTTAAATGTTGATTGTTGAATTTTAAATGTATACAAATTTGAAAATAATACGAATACATTTAAACCAGGATTAATCAATAGAATTCAATTACAGTTTTCAAATACTTTCAACACAAGCGTTTGCTTGATTTTATTGTATTTGTAACCTTCATAACGAACTCTAAAGCTTAATCTGAGTTTAACGTTGGGTTGATATGTATTTGCTTTTATGTGAATAGCAAAATATACAAGACGCAGATGTGTTATGTTGTAGCCGTTTCCGATGTTAGGGTTAAACAAATAGTTTCTCTTTTAAGCCAATAAATGAGGGGCAAAACATTTACATCAGAAATGTTTCTGGTTTTAATATTATCAATTGAATCTTTAAACTTTACTGTAAGTTTTGTAGGAATAAGATTAGCTTCTTTGTATTTCTCCATCAATGAAAAATAGGTTTGAAATAGTTCAGCTGTTTTAGTAAATGTATTGTTGTTATCTTTTTTAGTAATTGATTTATGTAAATTGTATAATTCTCTACTTGCATCCTCTAATCTGTTAGATAAATAATGTTCTATACTTTGCAACAATCTATAGTATAACCTATGTTGTGGTGGGATATTATTAAAGTTGCAAGGCATTGATTTACTTACATTATCTACCTGTTTTAAACCAGCATAGCATACTATTTTGTATATATTAAACCAGTTGAATGTGTAATTATGATCGGCATTTTCTGCTTCGAGTGTAATTAAATTTTCCAGTGCCTTTTCATAGTTATAAGTATTTAAAAGTGCAACTATATAATTAGCATACAATTTTTCGGTAGCTGGATAATTGCTTATGGAGGGTAAATATTCGGCTACTCCTTTAGTTAAGTATTCCAAAGCCATACTATGGTCACCTGACTGTAGCAGACTTCGGCCAATGTTTGTAATTGTATTTAAAGCTAAACTATTTAAATAGTTGTTTTTAATAGGGTAATTACTAATTTGTTCTAAGGACTTTATAAAATACTGCACCTTTTCTAAACCTTTACTTTCAAATCCTTTTGTACGATACAGATAATATAAACTTAATGGATGATCTTCGATTTCTACACTTTTTGGTTGATCTTTTAAAGATACATTATCTGCCTGACCATTTAAAACATTGTAGTGATGAGACACTGTTGTGAAGAATGCGTTTATTCTATTGATAGTTGCAGTATAGTGCTGTAATGATTGATGACAACTTTCGGTTATTGTTTTAAAGAAAAGCACTTTGTCTTCATAAGTAACCAATTGTGTTAGTTTATGATGATAAGCCTGGTCCATGGCCCATCTATGAATACTAATTGCATCTTCGAATGCCAGATTCTCCTTTGCTGTTTTTATCGTATTCTCATATTCATCGGTAAAAAGCTCATCAAATCCCAAGTGTTTATAGGCATACAAACGTTGTTTAACTCTGTAAAAGTGATTATTTTTCAATTCATCTTCAATGGATAAACTAATTAAACAGTCGTCTAGTTTTTGTCGGAGAATTCTGAATTCATTTCTTAAAAGGTAATCTTTTTCTTCGGAATGATTGTAGCTAAATAACTTTTTGAATATTAGTTTTTTATCAATTTCTTTAGATCGGCAGGAATGAATGATATTGAATAATTTAAGGGAAGTTTTTCTTAGATCATCAGCAAGTTTATCCTTAACAAATTCTATTTGCTTCTTATTTAATTTATGAATAATTACAATTGAAGGATTCTTTAGCATTTGTTGATTTATCTAAAAACGGCTACTAAGTTACAAAATATTTAATTTAATCCAATTATTTAGATCATTTTTCATCACAATCTAAATAGGGTTTTAAAGTAAAGTTCTTAAGGATTATTCTAGGGATTTAAGTCTGCAAACTTGCGGAAACTATTGTTATTACTACAATTGATGATTTTTATAAAATTTCAATATTGTAATTGATAATGCTAAATATTGTGAAATATTCTTTGTGTTAATGCATAAAAAATCATCACAAAACGACTTTTTTATCCTTTTGTTATAATAATATTAACCAATAAATTTGGGGCGACTTTTTTGGATACAATTGACTGAATGTATTCACGGCATACCAAAACCGTTAATTGAGGTATTATTATTTATTGTAAGTTTTATGAGAAAAATGTTATCAAACATCAGATTACGTTACGTACTGATGAGTATTGTTTTTATTAGCAGTTTAACCTTGAATGCTCAATGGTCGGAAGTAGGGGGAATGCTTGGATTGGGAGCGAATGGAAGGGTGAGAGCTCTTTGTAAAGACCCATCTGGTACGATTTATGCTGCTGGTGACTTTGGATTAAAAAATAATCCTTCAGTCAGATATGTAGCAGTTTTTGATAAAGTTAGCAATACATGGAGTGAACTTGGTGGAACTGGCTCGTTGAATGCAAATGGCGGTATCAGATCAATATGTAGCGACCCTGATGGTAATATTTATGCTGCTGGATATTTTAGAAATGCATCTGGAATAGCCCATTTAAACGGTATTGGTGATTGTTATGTGGCTAAATGGGATAAACTTACTAATACCTGGAGTGAACTGGGAGGAGCAAGTGCAATGAATTGTAATGGCGAAATATATTCTATTTGTAATGATAAATTTGGTAATATTTATGCTGCAGGTGATTTTTCGAATTCAAATACTCCAGGTCAATGGCAGGGTCATAAATTTGTAGCAGTATGGGATAAAGCTTCAAATACTTGGGGAGAATTGGGTGGAATTAATGCTTTAGGGTATGAAGGCAT
>CAIVPM010000492.1 GCA_903907815.1 uncultured Chitinophagaceae bacterium
AACTTTAAAATATATTAAACTTTTAATTCCAATTTTCATTATCTTATTTTAATACCTTTTTTCCAGACAGATGCTACATTATTCAATTTATTTATATCGCTCAGTAAATCTCCGTTTACTAAAACTAAATCTGCACTTGTGCCTACTTTTATTTCCCCTTTATCCTTTAGTTTATAAGCCTTTGCAGGATTAACAGTAGCTGTTTTAAGTGCTTCTAAAGGGCTTAAGCCTGCTCTTACATAAAGTGCTAACTCTTTATAAAAATCGGTGGTAAAATTCAAATTATCATTAGGCGAATCTAAACCTGCTAATAAAGTGATTCCTGCTTTATGAAGTCTGCCAATTTCTCCTGAAATTTGTTCTGCTGTCAAAGTATAGCTTTTGGGGTTCAACTGTTTTTTCACAGATAAATGTACCAGTAAAGTAGGAATAACATAAAAAGGTCTTTCTTTCCATTTACTTAGTTCATCATCCGTAATAAGGCTATCAATCCAGCCATGAGCAATAATATCCGCGCCATGATTAAACTCATAGCGAGCGTCTCTTAATGTTTCGGAATGAACTATTGCAAGAAGATTGTTTTTATGCGTTTCTGATATTAGTTTATCAAAAAGAGAATCACTGAATTTCTGTGGTAATCTTGAATCTTGTAATATCTTAATAAAATCTACCTTTTTATTCACTCTGTCAGATATAAACGTATCTACATCCTTAATAGTAGTAGGCGCATAAGGATTTAATTTTTGTATAAAGCGTTTAATAACGGCATCGGGCATATCAGCACCTATTCCGGAGGTATAGAAATAAGGAAAATTAGCAGAATCGGATAAAATTTTGTAAACAGGTATGGAATCCTCTTGCAATCTTAATAGCTCCATAACAGTCAATATTCCAGCATTAGCTGATTTAGTCAAATCTTCTCTTGACTGAATGTGAACATGTGCATTTATTAAACCAGGAATCAAGGTTTTATTATGTCCATTTATACGGTAATTGTATTTGCAATTAAGGGAAGTTTTTACACTGTCAATGCTGGCTATTAACCCATCTTTGATATAAATAGTTGCATGTTCAACAACTTTGTTTCCATCAAAAAGCTTTACATCTTCTATTACAAAATCATACGATTCTACAATAGGAAAAGTAAAGCTTAACAGCAAAATGCAACCTATTAATATCAACAGAACCCTATTATGCTTTATCATTATATTTTACTTTGTAACTTATTTAATCTTCGATTTATCAATCACTACATAAATAGTATCAATCACTCTACCGGAAATGGGTGCTGCATTAGGATTTTTCCCATTAAACGCATTAGCAAAATTCTTTTCCAACACTTCACACTTTTCAATAAAGTGATCCGTTTCACCACGATTACTAAACCAGTTTTTACCATAAGTTTCATGATAAATCAATTTCACTTTCCAACCAAACTGAGCAGCACTATCAATGGTTTTAATAACTGCTTGTGGTTCGTTATCATTATCAATAGAAAAATCAAAAGGAACACTACTATTCATACCGGTTTGTGTAACGTTTAAATGTCCTTCATGACTTTTCCAGATTACACCACTTTTCGAGAATTGGGTAACAACACCAATTCTTTCGCCATTTGAATAATTTTCAGAACAGCTTTGAAGCATCAATGTAGCAGACGCAAATGCTATTAGAAGTAATTTTCTCATTATGTATTTTTTATGTTTATTATTTTTTTAAAATAGGTGGAAAGCAAAACCCATTATAATTGATAATTTATAATTGATATTTGATAATTATAGTGCATTGTACTATTGTTTACCAATTCGTTTTTTACACCTCCTATTTTGATTCCGATGCTTTTCTTTTTTTATATTTAGAAGAAACTAGCAACGTGCATATTATTAATAAAACTGCCAGTTCTTGAATAGGAATCAAGAATTTAAAATCTGGATAATGCTTATGCAAAACAATTAAAATTAATCCTACAACTATAGAACTTCCTCCCAATACTTTTGATAATACATTTAATTTTTCTGTACTTAATTTCATAATATGTATTTAATTTACATTTCGCCAACTCTATCC
>CAIVPM010000493.1 GCA_903907815.1 uncultured Chitinophagaceae bacterium
CGATCTTGCCGGTAGCTATTCCGCAAAGAAAGGGCGACCCCATCATGTTCGCTAAAGATGAAGAACCATTTAATGTTAAGTTCGATAAAATACCAGAACTAAAGGCTGCCTTTGTAAAGGATGGTACCGTTACTGCAGCAAATGCTTCTACTATGAATGATGGTGCAGCTGCATTGGTATTGATGAGTAAAGAAAAGGCGGATGAGCTGGGCATTAAACCATTGGCAATTGTTCGTAGCTATGCCGATGCAGAACAAGCTCCTGAATGGTTTACTACTACTCCAAGTCTTGCTGTACCTAAAGCAGTTAGCAAAGCAGGATTGGCTATGACCGATGTTGATTTTGTAGAATTAAACGAGGCTTTCAGTGTGGTAGGTATTGCGAATATGCAAAAAATGAACCTCGATGCTGCTAAAGTAAACGTAAATGGTGGTGCCGTTTCTATGGGACATCCATTGGGTTGTTCTGGTGCAAGAATAATTGTTACCCTGATAAATGTATTAAAACAAAATAATGGTAAGATTGGTGCTGCCGGTATCTGCAATGGCGGTGGTGGTGCTTCTGCTATGGTGATAGAACTGGTGTAAGCACAAGTTCTTTGTTGCATGTTACAAGTTACCGGTTTCTTGTTACCAGTAACTTGTAACATGTTTTTATTTTAACGGTATTCTTCTTCTGCCAATTATTCCTTTTCTTTGAGGAGTTTTATTTATTTATAATCATCATTCATATAAACAATCATATGAAAAACTTACCACTGGATAAACAGATTTTCGTACAGAACCGTAGTCGTTTTATAAAGGCTATGAAGTCTGATAGTATTGCCATTTTTGTAAGCAACGACGAGTGGCCTACCAATGGCGATGCAATCCATCGTTTTAAACAAAACAGCGATCTATACTGGCTGTCTGGTATTACTCAGGAAGAGAGTATGGTAATTCTGTTTCCCGATAATATAGATAAGAAGTTCCGCGAAGTATTAGTGCTGGTACGTCCTAATGAACAGAAAGAAAAATGGGATGGCAAAAGACTTAGAGTAGAAGAGGCAAGAGCCATTTCTGGTATAGAAACTATTGTATGGCTCGATTCTTTAGAAGGACTGCTGCAGGCATGGGTACATCAGGCCGATAATATTTATCTGGATACAAACGAGAACGATCGTAAATCCAATTATCTGCAAAGTAGCGAGTATCGTTATGTAGCAGAAATGAGGACTAAATATCCACTACACAATTTCTTTCGTGCTGCTAAGATTATGAAGGAATTGAGAGCAATTAAAACCAAGGATGAAGTAGCGGTTATACAACAGGCAATAGATATTACAAAAGTAACTTTCGATAGAGTTTGTCGCTTTGTAAAACCGGGTGTCTGGGAGCATGAAATAGAAGCAGAAATTATTCATAGCTTCCTTAGTCAGCGTGCTACAGGCGAAGCTTATGGAAGCATTGTTGCCAGTGGCGATAGAGCAAGAATTTTGCATTATATAAACAATAACCAGGAGTGTAAGAGTGGTGAATTAATCCTGATGGATTTTGGCGCAGAGTATGGCGGTTACTGTGCAGATCTTTCCAGAACAATTCCGGTGAATGGAAAATTTACTAAGCGCCAGAAACAAGTGTACGATGCCTGTTTGCATTTACACAATTATGCCAAGGGCTTATTGAAGCCAGGAATTTCTATTGTAGATTATACGGATAAAGTAGGGGAGGAAGCCACCAAACAATTTATTGCTATTGGACTTATTACCAAAGCCGATGTAAAGAACGAGGACAAAGAAAACAGGGCTTACAGAAAGTATTTGTATCATGGAATCTCGCACCATCTGGGAATAGATGTACATGATCTGGGTACCAGAACCGAGCCTATAAAACAAGGTATGGTATTTACCGTAGAGCCAGGCATTTATATCGAAGAAGAACAAATGGGTATCCGTATAGAAAATAACTTATGGATTACCAAGAATGGCAATGTAGACTTAATGAAGAATATAGCCATTACTACCGAAGATATAGAGGCATTGATGAAGGGTAAAAAGTAAAAAGGTAAAAGTAAAAAGTAATAAAAAGAGGCGGTTGACATTTTCAACTGCCTCTTTTCTATTTATCCATTAGCACATCAGCAAATTAGCTAATTGGTTAATCCGGTTTTACATCTTTTATTGATTTAATAAACGGACCAGAACCTTTAAGATTAAGGGCTAATGCATAGGCACTTACTGCCACTTCGGATGCAAGTCCTTCTGCAGTAGCTACATGATGCGTATTTGCGGTTACGTAAATTGTTTTTCCTCCTACCGTTATTACCAGTGTATTACCCATTTGCTTTACGGTAGCTTCGGGCGGTGTTAAAGCAAACAGGTAAGTAGCCACATGTGGCTGCGGATCTGCATTTAGGGCTACAGTGCCGGTTTTGCTACCAATAGCGGAGGTAAACCCGCCAATTGTAGTTGGTAAAACCGTAGCTACTGTTTCGGTAACGGTAGCATTGTAACCAGTTGCTAAAATTAATGACTTATTACCATTCGCAGCTGCACTTACAGAATTAGCATCTTCTCTGAAATCGGCATTCCAAAGCTTTTCCGCTGTTGCCTGATCTGCAACAGCAGTATGAGAACCACTTGCTGCAGCGGTACTGGCGAAAATTAAGCTGGCCTGACGATCTTTTAAAGTAAGAATAGGAACTTTTAAATCGGTAACCTTTCCTGCCTGTGCAGTTAACCCATCAATGATTATCTGCCCTTTCTTAATTTTTTCGGGAATTGGCCATGTTAAAAAATCTAAAGAAGCTTTCGCTTTTAATGATGACATAATTTTTACAATTTATTGATTATTATTTAATGACTAACTGAAAGGCCTTTTTTGTTTTAGTAGACCTTGAAACTGGTGTGTAAGAGAATAAACTTTATTTATTAATACATAAACTTAAACTACATAAGAATAATGATTATCTATTAATAAACTGCCACAATTCATATTGTATAATCTTTATTTATTAAGGTTCTTTCATTATTTTGTAA
>CAIVPM010000494.1 GCA_903907815.1 uncultured Chitinophagaceae bacterium
GGTGGTACTATTAATACCCACGTTATTACCATTCTTCTTCCACTGATATGCAGGGCTTGCTCCGCCATTTACAGCCGTTGCCGTAAAGGTTACCGAAGTTCCTGCACAAATAGTTTGACTGCCCGCAGTAATAGCTATACTTACAGTTGGTGTTACAGGAGTTGTTACCGTCAGATTCAAAGTAGTTAAACTATCACAACCCGCTTTATTCAAACTATCAAATGTATAACTACCACTTGTTGTATAAGTAGTACCATGCCATGTATAACTAACACAAGCTGAAATATTTAACGTTGCAGTAGTAGGTTGCAGTACATTCACTATCTGACTTGCAGTACCCATCGCACCACTTGCATCTGTAACAGTTACTGTATAATTGCCGCTAGTATTAGCCACAATATTAGCTGTAGTTTGTCCACCCGGCGACCATAAATAACTTGCATTCGTAATAGGCAAAGTGGATGTTATCCAACTAGGAGCCCCCACTAAAGAGCCTGCTGTATAATGCCCCGTTGCATCCTGCAAGGAAGTGCCTGAACCCGCATCCATTTTATAAAAAGCCAATAAACTCGAACTATTGGAAGGTACAATACCATTCATCCCCGCTAGAATTTGAGCCTGTGTTCTGGCAGTATTCCATATTCTTACCTCTTTCATTTGCCCATTAAAGTTTCTACCAGTCCAACTATCACTTGCTATTTGGATAATGTCTGCAAAATTTATTGGGGCATTCGCTTGATTGTTTACATAAGGCACCCCATTCAGGTAAACGGTCGCCTTAGTTGGTTCAATAACAAGGGCTACATGAAACCAGGTGTTTAATGGATAATTTGGCCCACTAGTCCAAGACCATGTATTTGAATTGTCATTCCAATGGTAACCAATTTTAGTGTTGTCATTTGGAGCAAAATCAAGACCTGTAGCAGGTGTAGTAGTACCTCTTGCAAATATCAAACCAGCTGCTGCATTTTGAGTACCATTCGCATACACCCAGGCTTCCATAGTCATAGTATTAGTAGTAATACCTAATGGTGCCAGATTAGCATTTTGGTAGCTACCATTAAATTGTACCGTACTTTTTTGAACAGTTGTAGAAAGGGTGACAGAACTACTGTTACAAAAGGTTGTAGCTCCACTCGGAGTAATAATCGGTGTAGACGTAATTTGAAATGCAGTGGCAGCAGAACTAGCAGTGCTGTAGTTGCCATTGGCTGCAACAGTTGCAGTAACGGTATAATTACCTGCTTTTGTTGGTGCAGTAGCACTTGCACTGTAAGTACTACCATCGTAGGCAGTACCAGTATAGCTGAAGGTATAGCTTGTACCAGTACCGGTATTAGTAGTTACAGAACTTGCCGGACCTTGTGCAGCTCCTTTGTAAGTATAAGTACTAGGATTGACGGTAACTGCAGGCAAGCCTCCAGCAACCCAATTGCCAGCGGCACCTGATAATGCAAAATTATTTAAAGTACCATTGTACTTATTTGGCGAAAGATCGGTTAGCGTAGTTACCCCTGTGTTGCTTGCGCCTGCTGTACCCTGATTCATCTTGTAGTAAGTAATTAACCCTGTAGAAGCAGGGTTGATTCCATTAACCATATCCGCCTGAATGTCAGTCTGAGAACGCCTTATATTCCATAAGGCAAACTCATCTTCCTGACCACGAAAATAGTAGCTGCCGTCAGTACGACGTCCTAAATCTAACTCGTTTGTATTATTGACCATCAAATTAGCCGTAGAACCTAACATAGTTGTTAAACCCTTTGCTACTCCATTGATGTAGGACATTGCATAACTATTGATTGGATCATACACAAAGGCAACATGCGTCCAGGTGTTTGCGTACAAAGCGTTAGCCACATCTAAAGTAACACCTACGGTAGGCATAAATCTTAATCCATTTGCTCCAGCAGCACCACCTGTATGGATTTCTAAAGTTCCAGTATTTCCTTTACTACACAAAAATTGAATGTCAGTGGCAGCATTAGGCGACCAGTATACCCAGGTTTCGATAGTTATTGCAGTAAAATTTTGTAAAGAGCTGGAATTTGGAATAGAAACATAGTTGTTGCTACCATTAAAATTCAAGGCATTGTTTCCCTGTGCCTTAGCTAAAGCGGTAAACAAACAAAAAACAAGGGTAAGCAAGGCTGTTCCTTTTGTAGAAAATGTGTAAATACGTTTCATCACTATTGTTTAAATACTTTAAATACTTTAAGCCGAAACCTAAAGAGAATACTAATTATTGATAAGCAAACAACAGGATACATTTTTAATAAACCTAATAAAAAAGCATCAACATTTTGTCATATTATAAGATGAAAACAAGTTGATGGTTTTATATCTCAAATTCAACGAGATGTTTAAATTATTTAGCCCAGCTTAAGCAGTAGAATTCATTGTTTTAAGCAAAATATCCTCCTCCAACAAAAAAAACAACAGAATGCACCACCGCCATTGCAAGCAGA
>CAIVPM010000495.1 GCA_903907815.1 uncultured Chitinophagaceae bacterium
CTATCATTTATAAACTTTAAAGTATCTTCATAAATACATGGAATAATAATACTTCCATTTTTATCTATATAACCATACTTTTCTTTTTGTTTAACTCTTGCAAATCCATTTGAAAAACATTTTGTTTCCCAATTGTATGAATTTTGTATTACCAAATGTCCTTTTTTATCGATAAAACCACATTTATTGTTCAATTCAATTATTGCTAATCCTTCCGAAAAAGGGTCTGCCTTATCCCATATACAATCAATCACAATAGTCTTATCCTCTCTACAAAACCCCCATTTATTTCCTTTCCTATAAGGTATCAATAATGGTTCAGCCTTCGCTAAATCTAGTATCTTATTAGTTACAGCAACAGCATTACTTACCTTAGCCAACAGCCCACTTTCGTATTTTATAAGTTTATTCTCTTCCATGTTCTAATTGTGTTAACTGTTCTTTCAACTTTTCTTTTGTATTTGAGAAATAGGCATCCCATTCGTTAATACTACTAATTGTTTTAAAGGCATCACTTTCTTTTATTGCTAAAACAGTTTCGTTAAGGTCTTGTAGTTTTTGTCTTAGTCTTTCCAGCTCAGCTATCAAACTTACTTTCTCATTAGCAGTATCAGCTTTACTAGTAAACGCATTTCCTTTTTGTAAACCCTCAAGTATTTCACTTACCCTTTGTAAGTCATTCTTTTCATAAGCCTCTTTTAGTTCCATAAATATTTTATGGGCTGCATCTTTTTGGTCTTCTTCCACCACATCAGGGTGGCATAGTTTACTCGCTTTACGGTACTTGTCTTTTAGCTCTTTCAGTTCATCCTCACTTAGTTCTGCAATACTTTCTTTCTTAGTACTTTCATAATTCGCATTAAATTCTTCATAATCTCTTACCGTTTCTTCTTCCTCAGCAGTGCCCATACTTTGTTCTTTTCTAAACTGTAATATTTTCAGAATCAGTTCGCCCAGTTCTTTATTATGCCTTACACTAAATTCATGTATCAGTTTATCCAGTTCAGCCTTTTCATCACTCAGTTCCTGTAATTGTTTTTCCAGAGCTTTAGCCTCAAATCATAAAGCCTCTATTTCAGGGTCAATATAAAAAGCAATTTGGTGGTGGCTATTCAAAAATTCTTCTATTGCTACAACCGCTTTTCCATAAGCTTGTTGTTTTAACAAATCAACTATTTCTTTAATAGCATTATTACCAGAAAGAGTTTGTAATTTATTTACCTGTTCAGCAATATCATCGGTTTCCTCCAGACTAATTAGGGTCTTAATAAGTCCAAGTCTTTTTACAATTTTGGCAAGGTCAGCATTGGGTAGATTGTTATTCATTCAACATCTTTATTTAGTCTTCAAAGTAAATAAAAAAAATGTATGTACTTATAACTAATTTTCAATACTACAATTCTGATTCGTAATCCATAGCAAAAGCAGCTCTATCCCGTCATTCTTTTCCCGCAGAGTCTACTTCCACGCAGATGTCTCTTTTTCTAATCATCAATAACATATTATTATTAGAATTATAAGAAAAAGGACTCTGCGTTTCTAATCCTGAGCCTGCTCCATCCCGTCACGCGCGCGCAGCAAAGCAATCTAAATTAAACAACTAATCCTTCTCGTAAAAGCTAAGCCATACCCTAAACAAAAAAGCCTGCAGAATAATCCGCAGGCTCCTCTAAACTATGTATTAATCTAAGTACTGAATTGCTAATCTCCAATGGGTTCCGATAACCCATAAAGAACATCAGGGCAAAAGTCTATACCATTACTCCAGACAAGTGTCCCATAACTATCCAACGAAACTTGGCTGAATACCTGAGGCTGCAACAACTCTTTTATCTGTGGAGTGTCTTGATATTGAGAAATCAATTTACCAATAGGAATACGCCTCATAACTACTTCATTATGAAACATACATTCAATTGTATAGGTCTTCGTATCTACTTTTTTTATACTTTCAATATACTGTAACATATTCTTTATTTTAGTGGTTCTACTTTTTCCAGCTTGCCGGGTTACTTTTTAATATTTCAAAATTAAGCAACAACTCATCTTCATGTATCACACACCATGCCTGAATCAACTTTAATTGCTTTATCGGCATTTCTCCTTCTATCATTTCTCCAGTTCGTATATTTATTACTGCTTTGTATCCCTGATACTCGGAATGAAAGTGAGGTGGCACATGGTCTCCAAAAAACATTTTTATCAGGATACCATAAAATCTACAAATCTCGAGAATACACTTTGTTTTATAATACACAAATTTACATGTTTTAAATTATGAAAAATTTAAAATAACACTGCGCATAACCATCCCGTCATTGCGCGCGCAGCAAAGCAATCTAAATTAAACAACAAATCCATCTAGCAAAAGCTAAGCCATACCCCAAAAAAATAGCCCGCAGATAATTCCGCAGGCTATTTAATTTTTCAATTGTATTAATTCTTAATTATTAATTCTTAATTAAAGGAGTCAATCGTATCTCCACAGTATTGTTCTCATGTCTTATCACTTTCACCGAATCTTTAGATGTTTTAAAATCCTTCGCCACTACAGTGTACTCTGTTTCTCCAGCTTTATGTGTATCAAATGGTATAAGTCCACCATTACCCGATTTAAAACTTTTAGTTCCATTCTTCACATCCTTACTCATAACAGCATTGTCTATACCCAATCCCGTAGTATCATCTACAATCGATACTATCAAAGGAGTTTTTATATAGCCAGTATATATTGGAGTATGCAACAATTTCAATTCATCTGTAATTTCCACTTCTATATATTGGTAATGACTATGAAACAATCCATATTGATCCACACTCGCTTTTCTGCCTACAACTACCGCAACACTTATTGGGTCTGTTCCATGGCTTTTCACTTGCTTAATCTGGGTAATAGGCAAATCCTTAATACTATCATAACCCTCAATCGCTGCATCAATTAAAATCAATTCAGGTGCTTTTACATTAGTGATGATGGTAGACTTATCAAAAAACAATTTCCTGATAGCTTTTGCTTTCGTTACTGCATTTGCTTTACTCGCTTGCAAAATAGAACTGTACGATTTATTAATGTTGTCAGCAAGTGCAGTTTCATTTGCTGCGTTAGCCAATATTACGGCTCCTTCTACATAGTCGGTAACAATTTTAGCCATGTTCTTCTTCATTTTCTTAACCGTCTTACTGTCGGTTACACCACCTGCATTCTGCACTTTATTTCCTTCTGTTATCACTGCAAGTGCATTATCCATAATCAATTGCTTGTCAGGATAACCATCTACTTTGGCAGTAAGTACTGCATTTTTTACATTAAATCCTTGATGTCTTTCAAGTGATTCAAAAATGGAGATATCATCATTATTCATAATTGTACTTTTTAAAGTAATAATAATCTATTTTATTGAGTCGTTTTCGTTAACATATATTTCACAATTGGGGCTCCGCAGTAAAAGAATGGGGCGCTGCACCACTTTCCCGCCTTGCACAGGTAAAAGAATGGGGTGCTGTTCTACTTTCCCGTCTTGCTTTTATAAAGGAACGCCTTGCAATAGCAAAAGAATGGGTTGCAACACCAAAAGAATAAGGTACATTTCAAAAGGAATGGACTGCCGTCATAAAGGAATACTCTTTCGTACCACTTTCGTGCCTCAAACCACCATTTCTCTTCATTATCCTTGCTTTTTCTCAATTGTATCTATTAATCTCGAGATTCAAGCAAGCATTCCAAAAGCTTCTTCCAACTGTTTTATATTACAAAGAACTAATTCAAAACAAATTCATAAGTATTGTTCAATCATCCTTCCTATTTCCATCTTTTCAAAACCTCTTTTTCAAACACTACTTCTATTTTTTTTGAACTGTGCAAAGGTGGTGTAGCCCCTCGGCCTAATTGTTATACCATGTACACTATTATTTACATAATTCACAGATTTAAGTATATAGCTATAGCAAAAACAACTCCCTAATAGAAGAAGTAAATGGTAAGTAATATGTATAAAGTAGAAGTACTTATCAGAATAGATAAGTATTAAAGATGTTTGTACCGCTCTCGGTACTATATGTTCTCGTTTTTAGGTATTCTATACGCAATAAATAGCATAAAGCTAAATGTATTCTCCTGTCTCCTTGTATTCCTCCTTGCCTATTGCCCTTTTATTCTGTATTAGCGTTCTGCATTTAGCGTTTTGCTTTCAGCTGTATTCCTTTGTGCCTCTGTGCCTGGTTGACTTTGTGCCTATTTAGCCCCTCCAACTTTCTTCAACTCCAAGTTCTCAAAAGTTTGCACACCAGGCTCACTAAAAGCAATCTCAATCATAGCTTTCGCAAGCACATCCGAAGCAATCACCATCGATGGCCAAAGAATTTCCATCAAGGGATACAATGGTATCATCATTTTATTAACAAAAGCAGTATTAGGATTCTTATGAATAGGTTTGATACCTCCCGGACGAATGATAAATAGTTTATGTAGCCCCATGCTCTTCAATTTGTTCTCCGCTTTACCTTTAATACGGGCAAAGATGGCGCTACTCTTTTCGCTATTATCGGCACCCGCACCACTCAGAAAAAGGAAACCCATATTGGGATTTGTTGATAATACTTTCTCTGCAGCAGCAATGGTATAATCGTAAGTAATGTTCTCGTACTCCACCTTGTTTACCTGCGACTGCGATATGCCCAGACACCAGAAGAAAGCATCGTTGCTGGCAATCAAATCTTCCAGTCCGGTATAGTCCATAAAGTCTTTATGAATAAAGGTTTGCAACTTAGCATGCTGCAGTTTCATAGGCTTACGAACAATAGCAGTAATGCTCGTAATACGATCATCACTAATAGCCTGTCTAACCACTTCCTCCCCAACAAGCCCCGTACCCCCGGTAACAATTATTCTCATGTTTTTTTTATTGAATTAATTTGTATTCATTGTATTTGGAATCATTTTCAAATTTTCAAATTCCCGAATTTTCAAATTGAAAAAGATGTATCCTCCTGACTCCTGCCTCCCTGTATTTGTATTCCTCCTTGCCTCTTTGCCTATTGCCTCCTTGCCTTGTATTACCTCAACAACCCAATCAACTTCTCCACCTCTTCCTGCATATTAAACGAATGTAAAACAATGCGCAATCTTTCACTGCCTTTTGGTACAGTCGGTGATAAAATAGGACGAATGTCTAAACCGTTTTGTTGTAGTGAGGCAGCAAGTGCTTTTACGGCGTCATTCCCCGGAACAATTACACCCTGAATAGCCGAGTTGGAAGAAAGCTTCTTATAGCGTAAGGTTGCATCTTGAAACTGCTTAATATAATCTGCTAACTGTTTTCTTTCCGCATGCATAGAAGGGAAAGTCTTGTACGATTCTATAATGCATCCAACGGAAGCCGCAGGAATAGCGGTTGTATAAATAAAGCTTCTTGCATAGTTGATCAGAAAACTTCTTAATCTACTGGAACCTAGTACTATAGCTCCATGAGCGCCACATGCTTTGCCAAATGTATGCACCCTTGCAAAAATATTGTCATAAAGATGGAGCTGTTGTGCAAGTCCTTCGCCATGCTCGCCAATAATACCCGTAGCATGTGCTTCATCCAGTATTATATGAGCATTATATTGCTGTGCTATAGTAACCAGTTCTTGCAAAGGACATTCATCACCATCCATACTAAAAACAGACTCGGTAACGATGAATATATTGCCCGTAGCATTACTCAGTTTCTTGGTTAAATCAGCCAGATCATTATGCTGAAATGAAAAGGATTTAGCTAATGATAATCTGATACCATCGCGGATAGAAGCATGGCTTAAAGAATCGTAAAAGATGGTATCCTCTCTGCCTGCCACACAGGATAATAATCCCAGATTGGCATCATAACCAGAATTAAATATAAGTCCGGTTTCTGCTTTATGAAAAGCTGCAATACTTGCTTCAGCAGTTTCAATTAAAGGGTAATTACCCGCCAATAAACGGGAGCCGGTACTGCCATGATCCAAAGTAGTATCGCTATTTAATAAGTGATTGGTAGCAATGCCTAAATAATCATTCGAGGAAAAGTCTACCCAACTGCTATCCGCAGCAGGCAAAGCCCTTAGCGTGTTAGTAGCAATTCTTTCATTCAGCTTTTTCTGCAAAAAATCATCCTTATACATAGTTCAAAACTAAGGGAAACCAATATTAAACAGGATGATCGAGCCAATCTGTTTAATTTTTAATAACATTGCAACCAGAATCAGTTACCATAATCATGACTCCTGCTCAATTAGTACATGCTATAAAGGCAAATCGAAATTTTTTATGTGTAGGATTGGATACCGCTATTAATCTTATTCCGCCGCATCTTGGAGCTACTCCTCAGGCCATTATTGAATTTAATAAAGGAATCATCGATGCTACTAAAGAACACTGTGTTAGCTATAAAATAAACACGGCTTTCTATGAGGCAATGGGAGCGAAGGGCTGGGACATAATAGGAGAGACGCTGGAGTATATTCCTGATACGCACTTCACCATTGCCGATGCAAAAAGAGGCGATATAGGCAACACTTCTTCGCAATATGCAAAGACCTTTTTCGAGACCTTCAATTTCGATTCTGTTACTGTTGCTCCTTACATGGGAGAGGATAGTATCCGACCTTTTCTGGAGTATGAAAATAAAGTAACTATTGTACTTGGACTCACCTCCAATAAAGGAGCATTCGATTTTCAGTATCAATTAATTGATGGAGAACCACTCTATATAAAGGTGATTAAAAAGGTGGCTAAATGGGGTACAAAAGATAACCTGATGTTTGTAGTAGGCGCTACCAAAGCACCTGATCTGGCTATAATAAGACAGCATGTTCCCGATCACTTTTTATTAATACCAGGAGTAGGTGCACAAGGCGGAAGTCTGGAAGAAGTTACTCAATATGGTTTGAATAAAGAGTGTGGGTTACTGGTCAATTTAAGTCGCGCAGTAATCTATGCATCCAATGGAGAAGATTATAAAGAGGCAGCAGAGAAAGTGGTCATTCAGTATGGTCAACAAATGAAAACTTTACTAACAAATACACTACTGTAAAATAGTATAACTGGTAAACAATAACATGCTAAAATTAAAGACCTGCTTCCGGTTTCTGTTTACTATTTATGCAATAGTAATTTTTATGTTCTGGATGCTGTTGATACTGCTTCCGGTGATTATTATTTCCTTATCTATCAGGCATTCGGAAAGTATTATACATAAAATAATGCGCTTCTGGGGTAGGGCTTGGTTTACCAGTATTGGGGTAAGATTTAAAGCACTTAATGCACCCAATTATATAGCAGGGAAACCTTATATCTTTATAGCTAACCATAGCTCTTACATGGATATCCCAACCATTGTGCTGGCTATAAATACACCCCTTAAAATTCTTGGTAAAGCCGAGCTAACTAAAGTGCCCATCTTTGGCTGGATCTGTAAAATTGCAGTGATTAGTGTAGATAGAAGTAATATTAAAAGTAGAGCAGTGAGCTTACAACTATTAAAGAAAACCTTAGAACAGGGAGTGTCTGTTTTAGTCTTTCCAGAAGGAGGCATTATCGAGTCGGATGCAGTATTGAAAGATTTTCATCTGGGCGTTTTTAAATTGTCCAAAGAACTCAATATTCCTATTGCCCCTATCGTTCTGTTTGATACATTAGCCAGACAACATTACAATAGTTTTTTTAGTTTGAACCCTGGAATAAGTTCTGCAAAATATCTACCCCTAATTGATCCTATAGAGTATGAAAACGCCAATGAACTTAAAACAGTTGCATTTGATTCTATGCTAAATGCATTGAAAGAAAAGTAGAAGAGAAAATGTGTTTCTCACGACTCACGACTCAGGACTCACGATCGCAACACAATGCTTGCTGCTTTTATATTTCTCATGAACCACTTCACTCATAGTCTTACCATATACCTTAGCTTCCAGCCAGGAGATGATATCCAGATATGCAAAAGACCTTGTTTCAAAACGATTCTTTTCGTAATGCTTAATGTTGTTAAGCAACAACTCAAACTCAGGTTTCAGTTTTCTTGGAGAAACAAAGAATGACTTTCTTAAGAATTTAAAAATCTCTTCTTCCACTACAGTAAAGTTTTTCATCTTAGCCATATAGCGGAAAACGGACTTAATTAAAGATTCTATAATAGTAGTGTTGCCAAGCTCGTAATGTGCCATCAAATGCATCAATCGGGCATAACACTGAAGATCTGTTCTGAGGCTTACATTCTCATTGATTATTTTATGTAGATAATCTATAGCTGTATCAAAATTACCGCAGCCGTAATGTAGTACCGCTATTTTATAATTGAATACAAGTATCCTATGTTCATCAATAAATTGTTCATATTCTTTTAGCTGATCTTCTATATGAGAAACCAGTTTAAGCCCCTCACTAAATGTACCCGTCATCAGGTAATTGTTTAGCTTGGCAACGTTGATGTAGATGAAACAATTAATCTTGAAATTGTCATGCTGTAATCCAAGAGGGGAGTTGGCAAACTCTTCCAGCTGGTTTAGAGTAGTATCAAACTGTTTAAAATTTCTAAGATCAAAGTGAGCATTTAGTAAATTATGCAATCCCTTTACATAATGCCCGGTTTCTACCTCAATCATGGCAGGGTTAGCCTCAAATAAATTTATCCATTTCTGACTGTAACGATAGTACATCAGGAAATCCTGACAGATAAATGCTTGCCAGCAGTAGCTTTGATATAAGTATAGTTTTTCGTAAAAGCTATTGAAGCCCGTTGTGTTTGCAGGCATATGGCTTTTAAAAAACTCTTTCACATTCTTTTCTTCCTCTTCATTACGGGCATGTCCCACTTTTACATACCAGCTATACAACTGAAGTGCAAGATTGGATAGTTGAGTAATAGAAGTTCTACGCTCGTTTACATGGATAGCTTCATTGGCAAGTTTATCTGCCCTATCGCCCATACTTCGGGTAATATGCAATATCTCAATCTTCTTTTCCAATGATATTGCTTGCAATAGAAAGCTGTCCTGACTATGAGATGAAGCCGATTCCTTTACTTTCTCCAGTATCTTAAGGCTTTGTAGGTACAGTCCTTTATTGTACAGAATTCTGGCATAGTCCAATTGCTCATTTAATTCCAGTTCTATACTATCGCTACTTTTCAATAGCCTTAAGCTGGCCAGTACTTCTTTATATAGATGTGTTTTTAGATTGGAAAGTCTCGATTTGTCCATTTCTGGAACCTTTTTGAAGAGAATCTTTTCGTCGTATTCAGAAGACTTATCCATTGCATCGAACAACTTAATGACTTTTAAGTCTTCATTATTAGAGCTCCGTTTAATGTATAGCTTGAAATTCCTCTTCTCAGCCTTTTGTAAGGACTTAATCAGTTGAAATAATATGTCGGAGTTCCTATTAGGCATATTTATATTTAATTACCTCAGGTGTTCTTCACCTGCATTGAAACAAAGATAATATAGTTTGGGTAGTGATTATAACAGAAAAAATGAATTAATCATCTTTTAGCCTTGATACAGTTATATTAGTATGCAAGTTTACTAATCATACAGCAGGCAATCGTTAAATTAAGCAAGTAATCAGAAGAGGCCATTTATTCAGTAAATATAATATCAATTATAGTCGTTTAACTGAACTTTTCATATGTGCAAGCAAGCGAGAGAGGTCGTTCCATTTCCACTCGTTTAGTGAAATGACGACGCAAAATAATAGACAATAACAATACAGTTAACATTTTCTTTAAATTTATTTTCAGACAAACTCATGAAATTGGCTTTAAAAATTATTTTAAGTTGTTTTTTACGGTTGGATGTCATGAAGGAAATATTGTGAAACGCAATACAGCAAAGGGTTTTAACAAATATAGGTTGTGTTGTCTGTAATTAAACAGCTTAAAATATGATTTTCGTCATGTTTTGGCGAAAAGTATATTTGCATTACAAAAGTTATCAAAAAAGGACTTAAATATCAAAGGATCATTTAAATAGGTGTTGAAAATCTGAATAGCTTTTAAGAACATTATTCGAACTTTTTTTCATATGGCAAGCAATCGTTAGAGGTCGTTCCGTTTCTACGGAAGGACCCTTTTTTTTGTTAGCCCTTTTCCATTTGTTTATCTTCTTAAGTTGTTAGTGTAATAGACATATTATAAAATATTGAATACGTAACATTAATTTAATATTAGCTAATTATACTTGTTGGATATCATGTATTTGATCCTTTGTAATGCTTGTACTCATTGACTTCTTAGATAAATATTGCACTTAGACATCATGAAAAACAATAAACGTTGATTTTACGCTTTAAAAACCCGTCTTATATTTGCATTATCGAAGTTGTTAAGGAAGAATACTTAAGACAAGAATAGATACTTGATCTGGTAAACTTACAAAACCTGATAACTTTCTTTAAAGAGATTTTGAACTTTTTTCATATGGCAAGCAATCGTTAGAGGTCGTTCCGTTTCTACGGAAGGACCCTTTTTTTTGATAGCTCTTTTTCAATTGTATTTCATCTTTAGTTGTTAGTATGATAGTCATATTATAAAATATTTAATACGTAACATTAATTTAATATTGAGTAATAATCATAGTTGGGTATCATGTATTTAATTCTCTGTAATGCTTGTTATTGTTGGTTTTCTTGTAAAATATGGTGCTTAGGCATCATGAAAAACGTATAATGTTGATTTGACACATTAAAAAGGCGGTCTATATTTGCATTATCAAAGTTGTTAAGGAGGAATACTTAAGACAAGAAAATATACTTGATCTGGTAAACCAACAAAACCTGATAACTTTCTTTAAAGAGATTTTGAACTTTTTTTCATATGGCAAGCAATCGTTAGAGGTCGTTCCGTTTCTACGGAAGGACCCTTTTTTTTGTTCGGAACTTATAGTTGTACAACCAGTATTCATATTCACAATTCAACTAAAACAGCATAGAATTTAATCTATTACTATTACTGTATATATAGTATTGTTTCAATAACCTTCAGACAGCTGTAACGCCTTTATCTCATTGCCTTATATTTGCAACCCAAGAAATAAAAGAGTATGACAATCAGCTATAACTGGCTTAGTGAATATTTGCCTCAACAGATTGACCCAAAGAAATTATCGGAGATATTAACTTCTATCGGACTGGAAGTGGAAAGCCTGGAATGTTACGAAAGTATTCGGGGTGGTTTGCAGGGCTTAGTAGTTGGTCATGTATTGGAGACCGAACAACATCCTAATGCAGATAAACTAAAGCTTACTAAAGTAGATACAGGGGGAGAAGCTCCTTTGCAAATAGTTTGTGGGGCTCCTAATGTGGCTGCTGGACAGAAAGTAATAGTGGCTACTGTTGGTACTACTATTTATCCTGCTGCCGGAGATGCTATTACAATGAAACTGGCGAAGATTCGTGGAGTGGAAAGTTTTGGAATGATTTGTGCTGAAGATGAAATAGGTCTGAGCGATAACCATGCAGGCATTTTAATTCTTCCAGAAGATACCGCCGTAGGTACTCCTGTTGCTGACTTATTTAAACCTTATAGCGACTGGATTTATGAGATTGGTCTTACGCCAAACCGTATGGATGCTATGAGCCATTATGGTGTTGCAAAAGATGTATGTGCCTATTTGTCGCATCATCAGCAAGTGGCTGTTGCTCCTATAAATATTTTTAATGATTCAGATAATAATGATGCATTAAAAACAACCAATGAATCACCTGTTGAAATTGAGATTAAAAACACCGAAGCTTGTCAGCGCTATGCGGGTATTAGTATCCAAAATGTAACCGTAAAGGAATCGCCAAAATGGTTGAAAGATAAATTGCAATCTATTGGACTGCGACCTATCAATAATATAGTAGATATTACCAATTATATACTGCATGAAACGGGTCAGCCTTTACATGCTTTTGATGCTGCTAAAATTGCTGGAAATAAAGTGGTTGTAACTACTCTTCCCGAGAATACTTTATTTACTACACTGGATGGTAAAGAAAGAAAATTGCTTTCTTCCGATCTGATGATTTGTAATGGTAATCTTCAGCCCATGTGTATTGCCGGAGTGTTTGGTGGTGCGGATAGTGGCGTGTCCGAAAGTACGAAGAATATATTCCTGGAAAGTGCCTGGTTTCATCCTTCTTTTGTGCGTACTACTTCTTTGAAACATGGGCTTAGAACCGATGCTGCTACCCGCTTTGAGAAAGGTGTGGACATTGATAAAACAGTAGATGTATTATTGCGTGCTGCAAAGCTGATTGCTGAATTGGGCGAAGGAAAGATTGCTGGTAATGTTACCGATATTTATCCTGATAAAAAGCCTAAGCAAACAGTAGTGTTCAGCTATGCTTATCTTACTAAATTGAGTGGTAAATACTATTCTCCTGAAGCAGTTAAAAGATTGCTGACTGCTTTGACTTTTGAAGTGCTTAATGAAGATTCTGATTCAGTAACTTTATCGGTTCCTTACAGCAAGCCTGATATTAGTATACCTGCTGATCTGGTAGAGGAAGTATTAAGAATAGATGGCTTGGATAATATTGCTATTCCTCAACAAATAACTATCACTCCATCGGTAGAGAAATTGCAATATAAAGAGTCGCTGAAAGAGAAGATTGCTCAGTTTTTGATAGGAGGTGGCTTCAGTGAAATATTCACTAACTCTATTACCAATAGTAAGTATTATAATGAAGCTGAACTGACTGGCGCCGTTAAATTGTTGAACAACCTGAGTGCTGATTTAGATGTAATGCGTCCTTCGGTTTTAGAGACCGGACTGGAAGCAGTTGCTTATAATATTAATAGAAAAAACAATCATCTTTCTTTCTTTGAATTTGGTAAAACCTACCATCAAACGGAGGCTGGAAAGTATTACGAAGAAGAACATATTGCTTTATATATTACCGGAAAGAATCATGAAGATTTCTGGAACGAAAAGTCTGTGCCTCAGGACTTTTATAAAGCAAAGGGTATTGTTCAATCTTTATTACAACTTACCGGCATTAGTAATATTCAACTAAAGAAAAGTGAATCGGCTGGCAATACTATAGAAATATGGAGCAATAAGAATCAGCTGGGTATTGTTCAAAAAGTAGCTGCTGCTAAGCTGAAGAAACTGGAAGTAAAACAAGATGTTTACTTTATAGATATCGACTTTCTGAAGCTATTGAAATTATCTTCTCAGAACAAAATTGTGTATAGCGAGGTATCTAAATTCCCTGCTGTACAAAGAGATATAGCGTTGGTGCTGGACAAGCAGGTTACTTATGTACAGATTGAAGAATCGATAGGTAAAGTAAAGCTTCCTAAGCTACAATCTTATCGTTTGTTTGATGTATTTGAAAATGAAAAGCTTGGGGTAAATAAACAATCGCTGGCTATTAATTTCACCTTCCTGGATGAAGAGAAAACATTGACTGATGCTGAGATCGATGCCATGATGAAAAAGCTTACCACAGGATTTGAAAAGGATTTGGGAGTGGAGATACGCAAGTAAGTTTTCAAAGTAAAAAGTTTGCCTGGTTCAAGAGGTTTAAAAGGTTTAACGGGTTCAAGGTTTAATACAATGAGGAGATAGGAGAATATAAATACAAAGCCCTCAGCAATTTGATTTGCTGAGGGCTTTTTTAGTTAGATATTATTTAGTTTATAAACTGAAATCCTGTGTGGTGATGTGACGGTAGAATACTTCTACTTCGTGTAAATCGGAATCGCCACCTTCGTTGCTTGTTTGAAGGGTATATTTTCCTATTGTTAGTTTAAGGAAACTATAAAAACCATCTGCATCGGTAAATGCTGATAAGTTTGTACCTACAATATTTACCTGCTGATTCGCTATTCCTTTGCCAAATTTATTTAATACATGCCCTTGAATACCTGTTGAACGGGTAGCAGCATGCTGAGTGCGGGTGTTACGAATAAGATCGGTGTAAAACTCTGGATTAAGCTTTTTATTCCTTGCATTCAATAACCTAATCTGACGAATTTGTGCCATCATGGTTAAGGAAAGCGTGTTTATACCAATATTGGCTGCAGAAGCATCGTTGGAAGTGGTGCCTTGGGTGCCAATAGATTCATCGTAGGTAGTTGCTGTAGCCAATAATGAGGACAGCATAATATCGGTGATTTCGTACTCCATAAACTTAACATCCGCTAATAATGGGGTAATGAGTTTGGAGAGCCTAATAACTGTAGGAAGAATATCTTCTTCTTTTAATCTTTGAATATCCCAAGCAGAGAAGTGAAAAGAAGTAGCCAAAGCTGTTTTTTTTTCTTTTGTACAATACGCAAGCATAGTGTGCGCAATTTCTTCTAAGGAATCGGCAACGACTTCCTTTAAATCTGTTTTATCGATTACAATACCTGTGATGGCTTCGTAATCTTTTTTAGGGATTAGTGTTTTTAGTAAGGCAAAGTTTACGGCATATTCCGAACACTCGTTTTTAAGAGGTTTGTAAGCATCGATAATTGCTTTGTTTTTATCGATCACAAAAAATCTGCCCGAAATATCTATCGTTTTTACTCTAGCTGCCTGTAAGGCATTTAATTCGCTTGACATAGTGATTAATTGAGTGCAATCCTGAATGGATAACGGGTAAATATAGCGATTAGAAGATGCTTAAAACTGACACTTGTTAGTTAGTGGCATGACATTGGACAGTTTATTGCTTTATTGTATCTATTAGGGGTAATAATAGTATAGATATATATTTGGAATGTGCGAAACTATATAGGTTGAATAAAGAAAATGGGGCTCCTTTAAAGTAAAAAGCTGCGCATTTGAAAGATAATGTTGCGCATTGGAAAGTTCTTGGCTCTCATTTACAAAAAAGAGGTGCGCATTTCAAAACAATTAGTGCGCATTGAAAAGCATTAGGGTGCGCATTGCAAAACAATTGATGCGCATTTGAAAACAATTGCCTCTCATTGAAGGCATAAGGGTGCGCATTTTAAAACAATTGATGCGCATTGCAAAACAATTGGAGCGCATTTGAAAACAATTGGTGCGCATTGGGTTTCAGGTGTAAAGCATTGGATTTTATATGATTTTCGTATTAGCGGATTAACGAATTGGCTGATTAGTATAAGGAACTAAGTCACTATTTGAAATAAAACATACCATGTGATAACGATTATATTGTGATTGATTCTGATTGTATTGGGTGAAAGTATAAATCTGGAATTGCTTAAGCCAAAGAGTCAATTTTCCCCTTGGATTGTTTAATGATAAAGCTGTTGCTGGGAAAATGAGACTCTTCGAAAAGGAACTGTTATTAAAGATTTTATTTATTGAAAGTTGTTTTCAGTAGATTTGTGAGCTATTAAAATTAAAATTATGTCTTTACAATATATTACCGACGCTAAGGGTATACATACTGCGGTATTGATACCTATACGGGAATGGGAGAAACTTAAGAACAGGTATAGCGATTTGGCAGAATTGGAAAAGAACAACAATACGCCTCCTTTAAAATTATCGGAACTGGCAGGAAAGTTATCTTACGAAACAGCAGAAGAAATGTTGAATTATGTAGCTGAAAGCCGAAAAGAATGGGACGATAGAGAGCAAAAACAAGGATTATGAATTACTTATTAGATACTAATACCATTATATATTATCTTAAAGCAGGATTACCAATTAATGCAATGAGGGCAATGAACAAAATTGTTGATATAAAACCAAACCTTTCTGTAATTACCAAAATAGAATTACTCTGTTTTAAGGGAACAAAACTATCTGAAGAAAAGATAACTAAAATATTTGTGGACGCTTCTACTGTTTTTTGGTTGGATGAAGCAATTGTAAATAAGACTATTGCCCTTAGAAAATTGCACACAATAAAACTACCTGATGCTATTATAGCCGCTACAGCTATCGTTTTTAATCTTGTATTAATTACCCGCAATATAAGTGATTTTGAAAGTATAGTTTCTCTAAAATGTACAGACCCAATTATGATGTAAATGGGAGAAAAAACTAATTAATTTGATGACAATTTCTAAGTAACATAAAAGTGTGACGAAATAAAAATAGAGGAGAATGCAGAAGTCAATTTTCCGTTGGATTGTTTAATGGTATAGCTGTTGCTGGGAAAATTAGACTCTTAGGAGAAGGAGGGGATTTGCGAATTAGCTGATTATCGGATTAGGGGATTGACGAATTAGCGAATTAATACATGGATTTAAGCTTAATAAAGAAGTTATTTTGAAGGAGAAGGATTATTAAATATTGGGGTTAATCAGGAATAAATTGTAACAGATCTTTTAATTCATTGTCTGATAAATTGTCTTTATCAGATTTGTCATAAATTGTTAATAAGTAAACTGTGTGATGAGCGATAACAAAGTTGGTAATTATTCTTGCTCCTCCACTTTTTCCTTTCCCTTTTGACGCAATTGATATTCTTATTTTATAACAGTTTTTGCCAATGATAGTACCTTGAACTGGGTTTTGTTTAAGAAGGGTAACAACATCAAGCAATTCTTCTTTCAAAGAAGAATATTTTTTCAGGAGTCTTTTTACCTGTTTTTCAAATGGTTCTGTTGTTTTTACTTTAAAGTTCATTTAAGAAATCTTCAGCGTTGCGGGCAACTTTTTTTCCTGCCTTAATCAGTTTCATTTCTTCTACAGCATCTCTTATTTCGCTGATTAATTTTGCTTTATTCTCTGTAATAGATTTTGCTTTTACAAAAGAAATTCCTTTTATAACTTCCATAAAAGCATTGGCCTTACTGTCCTCTATATCTAATAGTACTTTCATGTATCTTTAATATTATAAGCACAAATATACAATAGTTGATTTCATTATACATAAATTGACGAAAACGTATTTGCTAATTGTATCTGCGCCTAACAACAGCTAATGAGATACACTATACGGAGAAGGAAAGCATTAGATTTTATATGATTATAGTATTAGCGGATTAACGAATTGGTGGATTAGTACAAGGAACTAAGAGGGATACAGAAGATTTTTGGAGTGGAGTTTTAAATTCTTTAATAAATAAATTGAATTTATTAAGGATAACAAAGTTGTATTTTATAAATACTGCTAAATAACGGTTGTGTTATATTCAATAATTGCTTACTTTTATATTCGTTAACAAAAAACTAAAATGAATACGGTATAGAAAAAAATGGAAGAGCAACAACTATAAACCGAATGTGGAATATAGAATTAATAAAACAAAAACGCCAATTCTGCAACTTGTAATATTAGTCTTGAATTGCCCTGATTGGCGTATGAATACTTTTGATATGATTAGATTATACGATAGTGTAGACGGAGATATTAACCATTTTAATTGTAGCAAATAAAACAAATTTAATTATGAAAAAAAGTAGGTGCCTTTTTGTGTTAATTATCATTCTACTTACATCTTGTTCAAAGATAAGTGGCAGGTACATACATTATACACAAGGTTATTTAGGTATGGATAATAGCATCTCAGCTTATGATTTTGGAACAACTGGTATTGTGAAGTATTCTTTATCTACATCCGGTAAGATGTCGCAAAATAGTTATAATAAAGCTTCGGGAAAATTTTCAATTGAAGGTAATAATATCATTATCAATTTTGGAGGTTCAGACAGAACACTAACAATAAGCAAAGACAGAAATACTTTAACAGATAATCAAGGAATAGTTTACACAAAAGAATAAATTCAAATTAAATAATAATGAAAAATAAAATCTCTACCTCTTTTATTTTAGTACTAGTTATACTTATGGTTAGTTGTAATTTTAAAAACAAAAAATGTTACCAAGGTATAATTAGGATTAGTGAAACTTTTTATACTCCAATTTCAATTACAATGCTAGATGATAGTAAATTTAGTATTGAATTTCTGCAATATGAGGGTAGATTAACAGACACA
>CAIVPM010000496.1 GCA_903907815.1 uncultured Chitinophagaceae bacterium
ACTTAAATACACACCATACTAAAAAAAACACCGAAGATGTAGTAAAAAGTACCTGTGCATTTAGCTACATCTATGACTCAAAAAAATGGACTGACTTATATGTATAAATGGTATAAGTCATATTGCACTATGGTTTGAGTTAAATCAGTTGCATATCTACGAAAACGTTACTGTATTTGCGTTAGGGCTATAAAGGAATATCCTTTCCGTGCCACCTATTGGCAACATAAAATAGCGGGGTGTGCAGTGGCACGGAAAGATAGGAAAAAATAGCCCGGCCGAAGGCAACGCCCAAGTTAAAGTAAAAAGAAAGGTAAGAGGAATACTAATTAGCTAATTAGCTAATTTGATAATGTGCTAATGAATACAAATAAAAAAGCTAAAGAGTAAAAAAGAAAAGCTAAATAACATAATTTGGGAAACTGTATTATTCTTCCTCCTGTCTCCTATCTCCTGTATTAAAACCTTGAACGTTAAACGACTTGAACATTTTAAACCTTCCTTACTTCATATACTTCTTAATCCTCGAAAACAGCTCATTCGGATTGAATGGTTTGGTTACATAATCCTGCATACCTACTGCAAGCACTTTTTCTTTTACATCGTTGCTTGCCGATGCAGTTAATGCAACAATTGGAATAGCAGTATCGAACTTTCTAATCTCTGATGAAGCAGTATAGCCATCCATAATAGGCATCTGCAAATCCATCAACACTAAATCGTATTTATTCGCTTTTACTTTATCTACTGCTATCTGTCCATTTTCGGCTACATCTATATCAATATTCCAACCTTCTAATAACTGGGTGGCAAAGAATATATTGAACTCTGTATCCTCTACTATCAGTACTTTTCTGCCGCTAAGATCTTCTTCATTGGCCTGACGGACAACCGGATTTTTTTCGTTGAGCAAACAGGACTTAAAAGTGAGGGTAAAAGAGAACTGACTAGCTTCTCCAAACACAGAATCTACATGAATTTCGCTACCCATCAAATTAAGTAATTGTCGGGTAATGGACAGACCAAGCCCTGTACCTCCAAACTGACGTGTAATGGAAGACGAAGCCTGTGTAAACGTATTAAATATGGTAGTTTTAGCTTCTTCGGTAAGTCCAATTCCTGTATCGGCTATTTCGAAAAATATACTACAATAGTGTTCGGCTTCTGATACTAACTTTATAGATATTTCAACTTTACCTGAGTTAGTAAACTTGATTGCATTAGAAACCAGATTGGTTAATACCTGTCCTAACCTTAATGAATCGCCTAAAACATACTGGGGAACATTTTCTGCTACATCTACCTGAAAGCTTATGCCCTTTTCTTGTGCTTTTACTATATTTTCTTCGTATATATCGTGTATTAAATCACGAAGGTTTAATTCTATTTCTTCCAGTTCTAGTTTATGTGCTTCTATCTTATTAAAGTCCAATATATCATTGATTAAAACCAATAAATTATTGGAGGAAGTTTTGAGTACTTCGAGATTTCTGATCTGATGTTCCTGTGGATGATTCTTGAGTAATAAATGCCCCATTCCTATTATAGCATTTAAAGGCGTTCTTATCTCGTGACTCATGATAGACAAGAATTCCGATTTAGCCATATTGGCTTTCTCTGCTTCTTCTTTTGCTTTGATTAAAGCTACTTCAGCTTCTTTTCTTTTATCTATCTGATTGTTTAGATAGTTGACTATATCCAATAAATTATCTTCGTCATCATCAATATAATTTTCTTCGGGTTCAATGCTCTTTATCGCCTCTTTTAGCTTGTGAATAGAAACCTTTTTAAGTTCTATTTCTCTGGTTAGCTGAACGTTTACTTCCTTGAATTCCCTTTCACTTATTTCGAATGCATAATCGGATAATACTTTCGATTTCTCGTAAGAATTATAAGAATCATTTACCACTTGAATAAACTTTAGAAACCGTTCATCCTGACGACATTCCTCGTTGATGAATTTCTTTATTTGTTTTTCCAGTAATTTATGATAAGACATTAGATTGGATATTTATAATTCATTGAAAGTAGTGATAGTCATTGTCTGGTTCAACAACTCACATTTACTTTTCTCCATTAAAGGGGATATTTCTCCATAAGAATAAAATCCTGTATGTAGTGTTTCTTTGCCAAACACTTCCTGAATAGCTTCCACTTCTTCGTAGGTTCTATTTTCCAGAATCACTTTTCTACCTACACAACTAATCAGCAAAGCCAATGTTGGTGATGCAGGCATTTTATTGAAGAATGTTTTACTGGCAGCCTGATTTGCGGCATCAATCAGTTTATCGAAGTTGGCCTTCATAAACCTAACATTGGACCCTTCTGGAACATCGCCAGCAAAAGTCATACTTTGCTCATCATTATCTATAGAAATGATGGTACGAACAATTGGCTCATCAGTTTCTTTCATCTTTACAGAAAGCGGGAATAACAAAGCTGATCCTGGCAATTGTTCTATGTAAGTACCCAAATACAATTTGTATAATTCCAATGCATTTTTATGATCAATTTCGTACAACTTATTGGACACAGATTTAGTTACGGTTCTTTCCAGACCGAAAATATCCCATCCTCCCATAGAACCATGGCCTACCTGTATGCTGGAACCATAAAAGCCCACTGCAACTACTTTTCCTCGTTGGGGTTCTTCGTTCAATCCTACAAGAGTATAATCAAAGTTGGCTGCATCGCCAGCCAATCCGCCTGTTACAGGTACTTTAGAATGATTAACAGATTCAATACCTTTTACCAATTCGCTTCCATTAACTGTAGTTCCATCAGAGATAATCATCACATACGCTAAATCATCTGCCAACAACTTACTCATTAGCGAAGCACCGGCTTCTGTACTATTTTCGAAGTCTGCAATATTTACTTTAGCCGTTTTTAATGGTGTGTTTTCAAATTCAATTGCTGTTACTACCACTGTATTGTCGTATACTAACTCATCGTAAATTTCTCCTGATGTAGAACAAGTAACTATCTGCGCATTTGGATACTTTTCTTTTAACTGACCGTAAATAGCATCGTTTATTAATAGGTTCTTTTCGCCAAAACCAAGAACCAACGACACTTTGCCAGCATTTACCTCATGGCTTTTAGTATTGCGCTGAAACTTATTATCCTTGTATAATAGTAGCTCTGCATTCATAGTAACAATTTATATTAATTAAGAATAAATCTCCCTTTTTCCAATCGTTTATTTAGTACAAAACATTTTAGAATTAATAAAGTACTGTGCCAAATATAAATATTATTATCATAGTTCAGTATTCATTTAGTTGAATACCCCTTTTTACCCGATGAACAATACTATATTCAGTGCAAGATTTCACCTAATTTAGTACATCGCGAATCCAGCAAAGACTATAAACTAAAAGAGCCCCGGAACAATCCGAGGCTCTCAAGTATAATTTATACGTTAATTCTTACATAGAAGATAACTGTACTTTCTGTGTTAGTTCCATTACGTTTTCTCTGAACATAGAATCAGTATCCATCAAATCTTTTACAGTCTGACAACTATGAATTACAGTAGTATGATCTCTTCCTCCAAAATGTTCACCAATACATTTAAGTGAATTCTTAGTGAACGCCTTAGCAAGATACATTGTAATCTGACGAGCCTGAACGATCTCTCTCTTTCTGGTTTTTTGTAATAACTTTTCGAAAGGAACAGAGAAATATTCGCAAACCATTTTTTGAATGGAATCAATAGTAATTTCCTTGGTACTGGTACGTACAAAGTTTCTTAATACTTTCTTAGCCAACTCTACATCTACTTCTTTTCTATTCAAAGATGACTGCGCTAATAAAGAAATTTGTGCACCTTCCAGTTCTCTTACATTAGTATTGATATTGTAAGCAACATATTTCACTACTTCTTTAGGAAGAGAGAACCCTTCGTTGCGCATTTTCATTTCCAGTATTTCAATCCTGGTTTCATAATCAGGCATTTGCAAATCGGCACTTAAACCCCATCTGAAACGACTTAACAATCTTTCCTGCATTCCATCAAGATCCTTAGGAGATTTATCGGAAGTAAGTACTAATTGTTTACCACTCTGATGTAAATGATTGAAGATAGCAAAGAATGCATCCTGAGACTTTTCTGCTTTTGCAAAGAAATGAACGTCATCGATAATCAATACATCTATTAACTGATAGAAATGTATGAAATCATTAATAGCATTATTACGGCTATGATCCTGAAACTGATTGATGAACTTTTCGGTACTTACATAAAGTACTACCTTATTAGGATGTATCTTTTTTGTTTCGTTACCTATTGCTTGTGCAAGGTGCGTTTTACCCAAACCACCATTACCATATATTAATAATGGATTGAAAGAATTTGATCCTGGTTTTTCTGCAATAGTCTTTCCTGCTCTTCTTGCTACACGATTACAATCTCCTTCTACATAAGAATCGAATATATAAGAAGGATTCAACTGAGAATCGATCTGTGTTTTCTTTAATCCCGGAATTACAAATGGGTTCTTAACTGGGTTATCAATTACCAATGGAAAGTTCATCTCATTAGTATTGAATGTTTTAGTTCCAGAAGTTGGTAAGTCGTAAGTGCCGTTTCCTTTACTTCCACTATCTACCATGATACGGTATTCCAATCTTGCGTCTTTACCCAATTCTCTTTTAAGTGTTTTAGCCAGAAGATTCACATAGTGCTCTTCCAGATATTCATAAAAGAACTGACTAGGTACTTGTATTAATAATACGTTCGATTTTAGTTCTACCGGCTTTATGGGTTCGAACCAAGTTTTAAAGTGTTGCCATTCAACGATGTCTTTAATAATTTTCAAGCAATTGTTCCAAATGGAATCAGCAGTTTTGGCCATGTTTCAAAATGATCTTTATATGTTGAGTTATATCTTTTCCCGTCTCCCCGATTATGCAAATATGTGTACAAAATGTTTTATCGGACTGCGAATATGAACACTTTGTGTTGAAAAAAAAATTTTTTTTATTCGTTTATTTTACCACGTACAATTACTTTATGAGAATGTTCTAATTTTTTGTTTTTTCCCACCGAAAAATTGTAATCCAAACGCCCTAAATACATTCCTGCCCACCCAACTTGGTTAACAATTGTTTCATTTCCTTTTAGGTTTGTATAGACTCTTGGTTTTTCGAACAATCTGTGTGTATGTCCGCCTATAATTAAGTCGATATCATAGCATGATTGTGCCAATACTTCATCACTTACTTTATTATCGGTGTACTTGTCTCCTAAGTGCGATAAACAGATAATTATATCGCATCTTTTTTTTTGCAGCAAAGCCGCAGTTTCATTGGCTTTCTGTATAGGATCGAGATACTTTGTATTGCCATATAATTTATCTGGAACTAAACCATGCAATTCTACTCCTACACCTAGTATTCCTACCTTTATTTTACCTTTCTGTATAATCTTATATGGAATTGTTTTCCCTTCCAACGGAGTTCCTGTAAAATCGTAGTTACAATTAATAAAAGGAAAGGTGGCATGTAGCTGTTGGGTAGCAAAATTTTCCATACCTCCATCAAAGTCATGATTACCCAAAGTAGAAGCATCATATTGCATCATACTCATGGCTTTTATCTCTGGTTCTCCTTTATAAAAGTTAAAGTATGGAGTGCCCTGAAATATATCTCCTGCATCAAGCAATAATACATTCTCTTCTACGCTTCTAATTCTTCTTATAAGATCAGCTCTTGCAGCTACTCCACCCAATCCGGCACTCTTACTTTCATCCATTGGAAATGGTTCCAGTCTGCTATGCACATCATTGGTATGCAGTATCACTAATTTTTCTTCCTTATTATCTACTGGTACTATATTACTGGCAAATAATGATTTAGAAGTAAGCAATGCTCCACCCATTAAAGCAGCTTGCTGTATAAATTTTCTTCTGTTAGTTGGCATAAGTAATACGTTTTTCTGTTTTAGCATCTATTGGATTGCCTTGTTCGGTGATCATTTTGATATAATCAACAATTGCATCTCTTATTATATATCCTCCATTAGTTTGGGGAATAGGTTTTAGCATATTGCAATCATCACCTCCATTAGCTATATAATCGGAATTTGCTACGGTATAATAAGCCAATGTATCAAGTGCTTTTCCTCCAATCATGATATTCAATGCCTGATTACCTTTTATCTGCATGGTTAATCCGGAAATAGGCCATCCTCCTTTCTCTGCTATTCTATTTAATAATAACTGTAGCGTATCACCCCTTAATTGTTGTATAATCAACATATTATCAAACGGCATTAGTTCAAATACTTTTCCTATAGTAATATCACCCTTAGAAATATAACTTCTTATTCCGCCAAAGTTTACCATGCCTACATCCACCGTTTTCTTATACTTCTTTTCAGCCATCGTTCTTACACAATCTGCCATCAGATTCCCTAATGCACATTCAGGCTGTTTTTTATACATAGTATTAACTGCAAATCCTATCACCTTATCCATTTGTTTGCTTAAGCTATCCTTATAAGGCTGAAGCATTTTTATATAAGATGAATCCACTCTATTCTCTTTGGAAATCTTATAAGCATTGTAATCCAGGGTAGTATTCTGCGACACTGCAAACAACCCATTACAGAGTGCTAATACTATTATTATAAAGCGTTTAACTGGTAATAACTTCATTTTTCAGCAAGCATTTAGTTATAAAAAGACGACAAGGTAATATTATTTCAATCAACAAGTATCTACTAAACCAAATTTTAATAAAAGCTAATAAAATAATGCCCCCTAAATAGAAAAAACTAACTCCAACTATTACATTTGCCACCTTAACCAGATACTTATGAGTTTTGACATTACAGGAAAGCTAATTGCTAAATTTGATATTGTACAGCGATCAGAGACATTTAAGACCAGAGAATTTGTGATTGAAACATCAGAAGAGTCTAATGGTCGTAGCTTTACCAGCTACATTAAATTTCAGTGTGTACAGGATAAAACAGCTATGCCCGACAAGTTTAATATGGGCGACGAAGTAAAAGTTCAGTTTAATATTAAAGGTACAAAGTGGGTAAAGGATGGTAGAGAAAACTACATTACCAACCTGGATGCGTGGAGAATGGAAGCAGTGAAACTGGGTGGAATGCCAGCAAACGATGTTCCAAACTTTGTTGACCAACAGCCTCCTTTCGATCCAATTGATGATATGCCATTTTAAGTGATTAGTGATTAGTTGTTAGTTATTAGTTGTTGTTGATAAGGTATAAGTAAATACATTTATCTACTTTTAAAATTTTCATAATTCATTTATTGTAATTTATTACTCTACTTAACTAACAACTAATAACTAACAACTTACTTTATAGGATAAACACCTGTCAGTATGCAAAAAGAAATCATCTTAAGGCTTTTGCCCGAAGAAGCCTCCAACAATCTTACAGTAAATAGATATATAGCCGAAAGCTGCCATGTATCTATTACCGCTGTAAACGGGTATTATATTACCAAACAATCTATTGATGCCCGTAGCAGAAAGCAAGTATGGATAAACCTTACGGTACATGCTTTTATCAATGAGCCCTTCAGAGAAAGAACTCTCCCACAGTTTCATTTTCAGGACGTTAGCAAAGCTGCTAAAAGCGTAATTGTTGTAGGGGCAGGACCTGCAGGTTTGTTTGCTGCACTACAATTAGTAGAAAAAGGCATCAAACCAATCATAGTAGAGCGAGGTAAAGAAGTAAGAGCCCGCAGAAAAGATTTAGCCTTACTAAATAAGGATGGAATTTTGAACGAGGATAGCAACTATTGCTTTGGCGAAGGCGGAGCCGGTACCTATAGCGATGGTAAATTGTATACCCGCAGTAGCAAAAGAGGTAACATTAATAGAATACTGGAATTGTTTGTTCATTTTGGTGCCGATGAAAAGATATTGTATCAATCGCATCCGCATATTGGCACCAATAAGTTACCCCATATTATTACCGCTATCCGGGAAATGCTGATAGACTATGGTGCTGAATTCTACTTTGAAAACAGGGTAACCGATTTCACTATCAACAACAATTCCATTAAGGGCGTTACTACCCATACCGGACTTACCCTGCAGGCCAATGCAGTGATTCTTGCAACAGGTCATTCTGCCCGCGATATTTTTGAGCTATTACACAAAAAGAACATCTTAATAGAAGCAAAGCCTTTTGCCCTTGGGGTAAGAATAGAGCATCCGCAGACTATTATTGATGCTATTCAATATCATCAGCCTGTTCGAGGCGAGCACCTTCCTCCCTCCTCCTATTCTCTGGTAGAGCAGGTGGATGGTTGTGGCGTATTTAGTTTTTGCATGTGTCCGGGTGGTATTATTGCCCCTGCTGCCACTTCGGCAAACGAGCTGGTAGTAAATGGCTGGAGCCCTTCGAAACGTAACAATCCTTATGCTAATAGCGGTATGGTAGTATCGGTAGAAATAGAGGAGGTAGTTAAGTATTTTAAACATACTCCATCAGTACCTAATGAATCGGATAACCCATTGCTGCTGATGCATTTTCAACAGGCTATTGAAAGAGCTGCTTATACCGCAGGTGGTGGCAATTTTAAAGCGCCGGCACAGCGTATGGTCGATTTCTGCAACAATAAAGTATCTACCAATTTGCCTGCATGTAGTTACCATCCCGGCTTGAATGCTTATCAATTATCGGAAGTATTGCCCCACTTTATTTCTAATGCATTGCAAAAAGGATTGAAACAGTTTGGCAATAAAATGAAAGGGTATTACACCAACGAAGCGGTAGTAGTGGCCACAGAAAGCAGGACTTCATCGCCTATCAGAATTCCTCGTGATAATATAACGTTGCAACACCCTCATATAAAAGGCTTGTATCCCTGTGGCGAAGGCGCAGGATATGCCGGCGGAATAGTGAGTGCCGCAATGGATGGAGAGAAAATTGCCTTAAGCATAGCGGGGTGATACAGGGAGAGGGAGATAGGAGTTAGGAGATAGGAGTCATAAAAAAACCTATAAGGTTTTTGAAACCTTATAGGTTGGATAATTGTAAGACCTTATAAACTTATAGTTCTTAATCTAAATGGATGTCTAAGTTGGTGATGTTTCGAGGGGTAACATCGAACTCTACTTGTGTATAATCGCCACTGATATTTTTACATTCCATAGTGTAGTGCCCTACTTTCATATAAATAATTTTGTACACCGCTAAAGCATCGGAAGTGGTGGTTTTATCGGTATCAACTATTCTTAGAAAAGCTTCGGGAGCTAACACATCATTTTTATACACCTTTCCTTGAACCCCCTGATGGTGAACACCTGTTTTATAAATGATTTTATTCTTGTTGAAACCATCAATAAATACGGGATGTTCATCGGCAAATACGTTAATCGTATTTTCCATTGATTCAACATCTAAGTGAATTAAATCGATAATCTTATCTATCTGTGTATTTGCAGTAGAAGAAGTATTGCTTGTCTGGGTTGTTTTACCAATTTTGCTATTGTAATCTATAGCTTTTGCTACTATAGCATCGACTTTTAGCTTTGTAACTTCGTACTTAATAAAATCAGCATCGGCATATAAAGCAGTTGTGAAAACAGTTTCTACTTTATTGGTGATGAAAGAGAGGATGTTAATTCCTTTCATTCTTCTGATTTTGGTTGCTGAAACATCTACTAAAGTTTCTAATGCAACATCGTTTTTTAGGATGGCATAATCTTTAGTAAGACTGAGACAAAGACCAAAATCTTTTGCCAGTTCTTTTTTAAGACTTGATTTACTAACGGTACCCGATTTAGACTTATTCTTCTTTTTGGATTCTACCGTAAAATCGGAGACGTGCCCTTTGAAGCTGGTGACTGCTCTTTTGAAAGGAAAATAAGTGTCGTAGACTGCTACACTTTCGTCTTCGTCGAGGAAGGAATCTAATGTTAAGTCCCTTTCCATTTCATGACCTTGGTCGTTGTTTAATGGCATAATGTAAGCTTGACCCAGTTGGGGGAGCGAAATTATTCAGTGTCCAATCTGCAGGAAATACGTTGTTGAGGTATTTGGTGTAATGGTGTAATTAATCTTACTACGAGAACTAGTATTTGATTGTAATTATTTTTACGATGCAAATATATTGCTTAAATATGATACCGAATTTTATAATATTAAATATAGTTTAATAAAATAAAATAAACTCCGCCATAAAGTTGTTTTGAAATTGCCTTAAACATAGTGTGGTAAACAGTTGTAACGAATATTGGTAGACGTAAAAATAAATTTTTGATTTGACTAATTGTTTAATCAAAATGCAATAATAGCTGGGATAAATAAAAATATGGTTAAAGCGACTACTCTGGAAAAGGGCAGAAAACAATGGATTGCGACCTTGCAAGTTTTGGTTGGCAGCTTGCAAGCAATGGTTGCCACCTTTATGAAAACTACCCCCAGCGAACAGGAAATGATGCCTAACTTGTAAGCAATGCCCTACAGCTGACAAGCATTGGCGTACAGCTTTGAAGAAATGACCAGCATATTAGTAGCATTGATGAGCAGATTGGGCACATAGAGCGCGAGGTACAAAGCAATGCCTGCCAGATTTTGAATTTACTGTTGCGGCAAGTGATCTTACTGTTGGGGCATAGTAGTTTACTTTATGGGGCATTGAACAATGGATATAGCAGATGAAGCAAAGAACAATTGTAAACGAACAAAGGATGTAACTACTGAAACATTGAATTTAACTAAGCTAACATTGGATGCGAAGATTGAAACAGAGGAGATTAGACTTAAAGCAATGGATATAAACATGCGAGCAGAGAATATGCATTAAGAAACTAAAAATTTAAGGTTGCTGGTAGCGTTTTGAGGGGCTTACTGTTTGGGGGAGCATTTATTAATTGACTCAGACTGCTTTGTTGCACTCGCAGTGACGGGGAATACAGAATACATAGGGACAATTAGGACTATTGTGACACGCTTCTATATTGTATTGGAAGTAACACTAGGAAATTCAGCTACAAGCTAGATTGATTACGGCACAGGTACAGGGAGTGCCTAGATGCACTCTGACTAATTAGCAAGATTTTCCGAGAGAGGGGGAAGACTGCTAAACAACTGCCGATACGACTACAGCTAACAGAAGTATACTTTTAAACTGTTGTGTTTTGGTATATAGGTATATAATTTGAAGAGCCCGCAAAGTCAATTTTCCCTTTAGATGGATTTATGAAATGTTGTTGATGGGAAAATGAGACATGCGGAGAAGTACACCCTGCGGGAAAAGAATTGATTACGGCACAGGTACAACCAGTGCCGAGTTGCACTCCGATTGTATTGTAAGATGTTCCGTGGTATATGCCTTGTGTGTATGCCATCGGGATAATATATTTTGTTTCGATCTGTCATATTCTTTAATTTGTGGTAGCGTGAAGTTAGTGTGGTTTGTAGTTATTGATTTTATTTGGTTTTGTTGTTTTTGGTAAAGGGTTGATAACTCAGAAACTGTATAGAAACATTAAATGGAAATTATGTTACCTAAATACTTATCAAGTTATTATTATCAATAGTTCGGTAATTTTTAAGCAGCCATAGCACCAATATTTAAGCAATTAGAGTATAGCC
>CAIVPM010000497.1 GCA_903907815.1 uncultured Chitinophagaceae bacterium
AGTGATTGGTACAAATTAAAGTAAATAATCAATATTGTACTGCTGATTCTATTGAAATTAATTATTTGAACATTATTAACCTTTTGTATGTTACTCCAAGATTAACTATTTATAACCGTTCATCATTTTTTTAAAATAAACTTTGGTCACGAAAATAGTTTCCATAGTTTTGCACTCGAAATAGTAAGAATGGAACCGCAAGAGAGAATATTACAAAAGGCACATGAATTATTTATGCTTTATGGCATAAGAAGTGTAAGTATGGACGAAATTGCTAATCATCTTGGCATTAGTAAAAAAACAATTTACCAATACTATCCAGATAAAGAGGCATTAGTTTCAGGTGTGGTTGATATTGAACTTACCTGCAATGAATCGGAATGTAAGAATATAGCTACTGTCTGCGAAAATCCTATTCATGAGCTATTTTTATCTATTGATAATTTCCAGGAAATGATTAGCATGATGAATCCTTCCCTTATGTATGATCTGGAAAAATACCACCCTAACGTATTTAAAAAAATAAGTGACCATAAGTATAAATTTATGTTCGAGATTATTAAAAACAATCTGGAAAGAGGAATAGAAGATGGGCTTTACCGTCCTGAAATTAATGTAAATATTCTAACAAACTTCCGACTTGCATCTGTATTTATGATTTTCAATCAGGAAATATTCCCTCATACAAAGTATCAGGCTGCAGAAGTAATTGATGAAATGACAGACAATTTTCTAAATGGTTTAGCAACAGCAAAGGGTCAAAAATTAATCACTAAATATAAACAACAACGTAATAAAAAACAATAATTAAACAATGAAGAAATCATCAATTTTAATGGTTCTTCTGAGCGTTATGTTAGGTAACAGTTATGCTCAGGAAAAAACCAACCAGCACAATTTTACTATACAACAATGTATAGAGTATGCTACTAAAAATAATGTACAGGTAAAGAATGCATTATTGAATGTTCAGATTCAGAAACAAAGTAATAGGGGTGTAACATCTGCAGCTTTACCTACAATTACAGGAAATATCGCCGCTACAAGGTACTTCAATATACCTGTTCAGATAATTCCTCAGGGTGCTTTTGGTAGCCCGAAGGATATGGCTACAAATTTTAGTCTGCCCTATAACTCAACAGCAAGTATACAATTACAACAATTGTTATTTGATGGACAGGTATTTGTAGGTTTACAAGCCAGAAAGACTTCCATGGACTTTCAATCTAAAAATCTGGAAGTAACAGAAGAAGCTATCAAAACTAAGATAGAAAAAATATATTATCAGCTGGTAGTTAGTAAAACACAAATAAAACTACTTGAAGCTAATATTGATAGACTTGAAAAATTGTCACATGATACAAAAGAGTTATATAAGAATGGCTTTGCAGAAAAGTTGGATGTAAATAAAGTAGATGTTCAATTAACCAATCTTAAAACACAAAAAATAAGTGTCCAAAATAAAATTGACATTGGATATTTAGGTTTAAAAACCTTAATTGGTATGCCAGTGAAAGATTTTCTTACATTGACTGACACTATAAGTGAATCACAAATAAAGGAAGTCATTCTTCAAGATGCCCCTTATAAATATGATGATAGAAAAGAATATCAATATGCACTTTTAGGAAAAAAATTGAACGAGTATAATATCAAAAGATATAAACTTTCCTATTTACCAACAGTAGCTTTAAATGGTACTTATGCTCAACAAGCGTATAGACATAAAAACACTTTTTTAGAAGAAGGTATGTGGTATCAGGCTTCCTGGGTTGGATTAAATATTTCTGTTCCAATATTTTCTGGTTTTGCAAAAGATGCTAAAGTGCAACAATCAAAACTGGAGCTTCAACAAACTAAGAATAACATTGAAAATCTAAAACTAACCATTGACAACGAAGTTGAACAAGCTAAACTAAATTTTAAATCAGCAATTGCAACAATTGATTTCCAAAAACAAAATATGGCATTAGCAGAAACAGTTTACGATCAAACTAAAAAGAAATATGAAGGTGGTACTGGAAGTAATACAGAAATTACCGCTGCAGAAACAGATTTAATAACTGCACAAACAAATTATGTTTCAGCATTATATGATGCCGTAATTTCTAAAATAGATTACTTAAAAGCAATAGGAAAACTTCCATAATTAAATCAATAATAAACAATAAATATATGTACAAGTTATTACAATTAATTGCAGTTGTAGCTGCAATAACAGGGATGGTTGCATGTGGAGGCAAAGACCAGAATAAAATACTCCTTGAGAAAAAAGCTTCTTTAGAGAAATTAAAAGAACAACAAACTAAGTTAACAAAGGAAATTACTGATTTAGAAGCAGTAATTGCTAAACTGGACACCAGTGCTGGTAAATCTGAAAAAGCAAAGCTGGTAAGTATTGCTCCTATAAAAGAGGAATCATTTACGCACTATATTGATTTACAAGGAAAAATTGAATCTGAAAATGTAAGTATGGTTACTCCTCGTGGTGGTCCTGGACAGGTAAAAGCATTGTATGTAAAAAGAGGTGATGTAGTAAAAGCAGGACAAACACTTTTAAAACTGGATGATGCAATTCTTAAACAAAGTTTGCAAGCTGCACAACAGAATTTAGAAACACTTAAAACACAACTTGCATTTACTAAAAACCTCTATCAAAAACAGAAGAATCTATGGGATCAGAATATTGGTACTGAAGTACAATATATCAGTGCTAAAAATAATTATGAAACAGTAGAAAATCAACTGAAAACTGCTCAGGAACAAGTAAAAATAAATAAAGAACAATTAGCTTTTACTAATGTAACAGCTGAGATTAGTGGTGTTTTAGAAGATGTAAATGTAAAAGTTGGTGAAATGTTCATGGGAACAAATCAAATAAGAATTGTGAATACAGAACATCTGAAAATAACTACACAGGTTCCTGAAAACTACTTGAATAAAGTAGCTGTTGGTACACCTGTAAAAGTTTCTTTACCAGATATAAACAAAACAATAGATGCAAATATTTCAGTGTCAGGAAAACTAATAGATCCATTAAGTAGAAGTTTCTTTACTGAAGCTAAAATACCTGCTGATAAAGACTTTCACCCAAATCAGGTGGCTATAGTTAAGATTAGAGATTATGTTGTAGCTAAAGCAATTGTAGTTCCATTGAATACCATTCAAAGTGATGAAAAAGGTAAGTATATAATGGTTGCATCAAAAGAAGGAGCTAAACTGGTTGCCAGAAAAAGAGTAGTTGTTATTGGTCAGTTATATGGTGATAATCTGGAAATTAAATCTGGCTTACAGGTTGGAGATAATATTGTAACAGAAGGTTATCAAAGTCTTTATGAAGGACAAGCCATTACAACAGAAATTAAATAATAAAGGATAGTATAGCATTATCTGCTTTATCTTTTTTAATCATAAATTATTATCATGAGTTTAGTAAAAGACTTCAGGGGCAAGTTCAAAGAATTTGGTCCCACATCATGGAGTATAAAAAATAAAACCTCCATATATCTATTGATGCTTTTTGTAAGTATCATGGGTATCTATCAGTTCGTTACCCTTCCTAAAGAGCAGTTTCCTGATATTGTTATTCCTACTATTTATGTTCAGACTATTTATGTAGGTAACTCTCCTAAGGATGTTGAGAATCTTGTTACTCGTCCTATAGAGAAACAGATAAAAAGTATTACTGGTGCAAAAATTAAAAAATTTACCAGTACATCTCAGCAGGATTATTCAGCCATTATTGTAGAGTTTGATACTGATGTTAAAACTGACATAGCCCTTCAAAAAGTAAAAGATGCAGTAGATAAATCTAAGAGCGATTTACCAAATGATCTTACACAACAACCTACCGTTCTCGAAGTAAGTTTCAGTGATAGACCTATTATGTATGTTAACCTTAGTGGTGATTATGACATGCAACGTTTAAAGAAAATTGCTGATGATTTTAAAGACAAACTGGAAGAGATTCCACAGATAAACAGAGTAGATATAGTAGGTGCTCCAGAAAGAGAATTTCAGGTGAATGTAGACAACTACAGAATGCAAAGTGCAGGTGTTACATTCGATGATATAAACAATGCAATTGCAAGAGAAAATATTGATATCTCCGGTGGTCTTCTTGAAGTAGGAACAATGCGTCGTAACCTCCAGTTAAAAGGTCAACTTAAAACTGCCTTTGATATTGAAAAAATTGTAGTTCGTAATCAGACAGGTGCTCCGGTTTATCTGAAAGATATTGCAAGAGTAATTGATACTACAAAAGAAAGTGAAAGCTTCTCTCGTTTGGATGGAAAGAATGTTGTAAGCTTAAATATTATCAAACGTAGTGGGGAGAATCTTATTCAAACAAGTGATGCTGTAAAGAAAGCCGTAGAAGATGCAAAGGGTGTAATATTTCCTAAAGATTTAAAAACAGTTGTTACAGGTGATTTGAGTATTAAAACAAGATCTTCTTTTAGCGATCTGGTAAATTCAATTGTAATTGGTTTCGTTCTGGTACTAATCATCCTGATGTTCTTTATGGGAGTGGTCAATGCATTCTTCGTGGCATTATCAGTACCACTAAGTATGTTTGTTGCCTTTGTATTTCTACCCGGAGCTGATGCAATAGTTGGCACCCATGTTACCCTAAATTTCATTGTATTATTTGCCTTACTATTTGGGTTAGGAATTATAGTAGATGATGCTATTGTGGTGATAGAAAACACGCATAGAATTTTTGTACATGGCAAAGGGAAACTAACATCTGCTATATCAGCACGTATGGCTGCAGGCGAAGTGTTTATTCCTGTATTAGCTGGAACATTAACAACACTGGCTCCATTCTTTCCATTACTATTCTGGCCTGGTATAATTGGTAAATTTATGGTGTATTTACCTACCATGTTAATCTTTACATTAGCTGCATCTTTGGTGGTGGCGTTTATAATGAACCCTGTTTTTGCGGTTGATTTTATGAATCATGCAGAAGGGGAAAAAGAACCTAAATCAGCTATGTTTAAAAAAGCTGGTTTCTGGATTTCATTATTCCTTGCTGTTGTGCTGGATTTTGCAGGATATCAATCTGGTAATACTGGTCTAAACTTTTTAGGCAATCTGATGATACTGTTTATTTTACTAAAAATACTTAATAAATATGTATTAGACGATGCTATTCATTATTTCCAGAATCATGGTTTACCATGGATCATGAACCATTACGAAACACTTTTGCGTTGGGCGTTAAAAGGATGGAGACCTGTACATTTATTATTAGGAATCATTGGATTATTATTTGTATCTCTATTCATATTTGTTGCTTCAGTAAAAAGCAAGAGAGTTGGTATTACATTCTTTCCTAAGGCTGATCCGAATCAGATATATGTTTACCTGAAATTACCTGTTGGTACTGATGTAAAATATACCGACTCAGTTACAAAAACCTTAGAGAAAAAAGTGGACAAAGTGTTGGGAATAGATTATGAAAAAGGTAAGACTAATCCAATTGTAGAAAGTGTTATCTCCAACATAGCTGTAGGTGCAAGCGATCCTGCAAGTGGCGATAGAAGTACCAGAAGTGAGCTTGGTAGAATACAAGTATCTTTTGTAGAATTTGAGAAGAGAGATGGTGTATCTACGCGTCCTTATCTCGATCAGGTACGTGCTGCTATGAGTGGTATTCCTGGTGCAGAAATCAGTGTGGATCAGGAAAGCAGTGGCCCTCCTACCGATCCTCCTGTAAACATTGAAATTGCGAGCGAAGAATTTGATGATTTGATTAAAACTGCTAATGCTTTAAAGAATTATTTAGATTCTATTCAAATACCTGGTATAGAAGAATTGAAGATGGATATTGATTTAAAAAATCCTGAAATCACGTTAACTGTTGATCGTCAGAGAGCGCTGACTGAAGGGGTATCCAGTGCTCAGATTGGTATGCAGATTCGTACTGCCTTGTTTGGTAAAGAAGTATCAAAAATTAAAGAAGGAAAAGAAGAATATAAGATTCAACTACGTAATAATGAATTACAACGCAAGAGCCTTGTAGATTTATTAAACATGAATATTTCTTTCCGTGATATGGCTGCTGGTGGAGCAGTTAAAAACATTCCTATCAGTGCATTGGTTAAGGTAGAACCTACCAATACTCTGGGTAGCGTTAAGCGTAAGAATCAGAAACGTACTATATCGCTTCGTTCCAATGTATTGACTACAAAAGGATTTGACGCAACTGGTGTGAATGTAGAAATAAAGAAATACCTTGAAAATTTCAAAGTGCCTGATGCTGTTACTATTAAACAAACAGGAGAAGGGGAACAACAAGCTGAAACAGGTGCTTTCTTAAGTAAAGCAATGGTGATTGCTTTAGGATTTATATTATTAATACTGGTACTACAGTTTAATTCCGTTAGTAAGGCCGTAATAATTCTAACCGAAATTGTGTTTAGTATTATTGGTGTATTACTTGGTTTCTCCTTTACTGGAATGCAGTTCTCTGTATTAATGACAGGCTTGGGTATTGTAGGTCTTGCTGGTATTGTGGTGAAGAATGGTATCCTGGTTATTGAGTTTGCAGATGAACTAAGAGAACGAGGAATGAAAACCAGAGAAGCCGTTATTGCTGCAGGTAAAACACGTATTATTCCTGTTCTTCTTACTGCACTTGCAGCTATATTAGCATTCATTCCAATTGCCGTTGGTTTCAATATCAACTTTGTTACTTTATTCTCCGAATTAAAGCCACATATTTACTTTGGTGGTGATAACGTAGCATTCTGGAAACCACTTTCCTGGACCATCATATTTGGTCTTGCATTTGCTTTCTTTATGACGCTGGTTTTGGTACCTGCAATGTACCTGATAGCAGAGAGGTTGCGCAGACCAATGCGTGCTATGTTTGGTGGTAAATGGATTAGTTTCTTAGGTATTCCACCATTAACTATCATCTTCTTATTGTTGATGGTGGTAGCTTTAATTAAGAATAGAATTAAACGTAAAAAAAGAATCAATAAATACAAACATCTGCCAACGGTGAACGAACAGTTCCTGGGTAGTTGGTTCTAATTAGTTTTTGGTGTTTTAATTTAGAGAGTTGTATCAGAAATGATGCAACTCTTTTTTTGTATATAATTGTTTAAAATCAATATTAGTAGTTGAAATTTTATTGCAAACTCTCAATGCTTAAAGTAACCTTATTTATATCTTTTATTTTATGTTTCACTTTCGAGTGCTTAACATGAGTAGTGAAAATATATTGTTAATCGAGAGGAATACAATACTTTGAACCACAACCAAAAAGGTATAGAGTTGAATATCTTATAGCATAATACAAATACTGAGAGGAGAGAGACCCGTAAGGGGTTGAGATGTTACCGAAAACTATTAGTTAAGATAAACAATGGTTTGAACAGTTATGAATAAACCTAAATAATGCACTTCTTCCAGAAGTTATTAGTAAGCTTATATTAGTATATATTAAAAGGAGACAATCTAATAAATAGACTATCTCCTTTTTTCTTACTTATCCTAACTTAAACACTAAAAAGTTGGATCTCATAGAATAATTCCCTGGATATTAAAAAACGTTTTTCATGATGGATATTGAACTTTAGACTTGGATATTGGATATTAAAAACGTTTTGAAATTTATTATTAATTATTACTTGCCATATCGCTTGATATTGGATGTTTGTAAACTATTGTATTCTCGTTTACATTGCTTTCGTTGTTAAACATGGTAGTTAAAGTTATAGAATAAGTTACTTCATTTTTACCTATGTTATTATCAAAAAATGTATAACCATTTTTATTGTTATCAAATTCCTGTATTGGTTTATCGTTTACTTTAACCCATGCATTACCGTCTTTTCTATAAATATTAAAACCTTTTGCATGAATTTTATTAATAGTTTCTAATGGCATTTTCCATATAAGTTGAACACCGTTATCAGTATTGGCAGTACTTATATTGATGGAAGGGTTAACATTGGCTTTATCTTCATTCTTCCAAATAAATGTTGCTGAAGCAACTTTATCTTCTACTTGATTTACTCTTACCGGAAAAAGTGCATACTCTTCTGTTTGATTTGCTCCAGTTCTATCGGAGAATCCAAAACCACTGAATAATGCAAGATCAAAATCCTGACCAAAAGAACGAGACATTACTTTTAAAGTATCACTATTCGCTATCAATGAATTTACAAAACTTAGTCTGTCTGCTGATTTCAATTGTCCAGCATCCAGCATACTTTTCAATTTTGATTTAAGTCTCAATAGTTCTTCAGTAGAATTTTCAACAATCTGTAAGTTCTTATCCACAGATATCTCAGGAACAATCAAATCATTATTAATAGTAACCCACTCATTGTTAGCTACTTTTCTTTTGATATTAAATCCAATAAGATTTTTATCCCATTTCTTAACAAACCACATTAATTTAACTGTTCTACCATCCTGACTTTCGCCAATAAGTTTGGCTTCAATTTTGTTAGCCCAACCTGCAGTAACAAGTGTTAAGAAAGCGATTACTAAAATTAAATTTTTCATAGATATTGATTTTAAAGACTCTGAACAAATTGCTCTATTCAATTCCCTCATTTTGAGAGTGCAAATATGGGTTGCGAAAAATGCCTGTAAGATCTGTAATCGGCGAAAGATTCATTTTTTCCTGTGAACGGAATAAAATACTTAAAATATATGACTCATGTAAATACGCCATTGTTTAAATATTTTACGATGTAATTTAAATTAAAGCTGTTTATTATTTAATATTCTACTATTTACAGCTAAATCATTTCTACCCTCATATTTGCACAATATAATATTTCTAAATATTTATTTGATATACATTTCTAATTAATAAACAATGATTGATTATTCGCAGGCTAAAATTCACAGGATTATTTATAACAGAATAAATGGGAATAGTGTTAGCGATATTCTGAGTGATACACTATACACAT
>CAIVPM010000498.1 GCA_903907815.1 uncultured Chitinophagaceae bacterium
ACTTTCTCATTACCTACTTTACAAGCAAGGATTGATTTTAAACATTATTTTTTATTGGTGACTGCTAACAAGGCTTTATAAGCTGTAGTTGCCTGAATTAAATCATTTTATTATGACTAAGAGACAAGGTAAGATTGCTGACATGTACTCGTTGATAGTACTGTTCTTTTTAAAATTTGATGGTGAAATCAATGGGTTTCAACCATTAGTAGATCAAGTATTGCTTTTTGCAGCAAAAGAAAAGGCTATAAGGAAATTGCTGGATGAGCAGGGGTATGGCAGCAAGGGCAAAACGCTGACTAAAGCTGCCTTAAGACATTTGATGATTACTGGGATTCTGAAACTAGTGAAAAAGGGTTATGCCTGGGCATTAACCACGGGTGATACAGACATGCTAACCTGCTTTGGATTGGTAGAAGAGGATTTTAAATTGAGTCAGGAAAACCTTATTGTTCTAGTAGATAAAGTGTTGAAAGATTTGACTGATAATGTATTGGCTCTTACACCTTATAAAGTTACCCTTGTGACTATTGGTGCAATTAAAACAATTGAAGCAGACTATTTAGCTGCAAAGGATCTCCCTAAACAAAAACAAGCGCTTAAAAAAGCAGTTACCACCTCTTTGGCAAAGGAGATAAAAGTGGCTGATAAAATACTGGTAATCTGTGATAATCTAATCAATTCTGAGTATGAAGATACACATCCTGCAATGGTACTTGAGTATAATAATGACCGTGCAGTGGTGGTAGGCGTGAACAGGCATACTATTATCAGAGCACATGTATATGGGGATATAGACCATACTGAAGTGATAGCTGGGGCAAGTATGAGTATTGCAAGTCTGGACAGAACAGAGGTGACTGATATAGATGGAATGGGCGAGATCATACAATTTAATGGAGGCGATTATACGCTGCTTGTAAAGGCTAAGGGCTTTGTAGATATAGAGGTTCCGTTTAGTATTATGAGGGGTAAACACGTAGAAATAGATGTGGTATTAAAACCTAATACAATAAGTGGTAACTGTGCACATTTGGGAAAACTGGGAGTAGAAAATAATGTAAGTATTGTAGACACAAATTTTAATACTATGACTGATGCTTTTGGGAACTATAGTTTTGAAGGGGTGCCTGTAGGTAGTGGTGTGATAGAAATAAGTGGACCAGGTGGAAATAGTGATCGAAAAACCTATACGATGGTTATGGGGCATGACTTGACTATTAATTTTGATTTTTAATACAAGGCAAAGAGGCAACGAGGCACATAGGCACAAAGGAATGCCAATACATCTTTTAATGGAGACCTGCGGAGTGATTCGCAGGGCTTTTTCTTTTGGGGGACTCTCCCCTATTTTATACCTAATTTTATTGCAAGGAGTTTTGTATGATGGTGCTATTATAATTTTATGCTTAACCTTGTAGGGAAACTTGTACAGGAATGCAAATCAGAGATTTGCATTCCCCGTTACGTAGTCATAGACTTACGCCAAACAACAGCCAATAAAAACTATGGAGATATAAAAAATAAATAATTCATCAATTTACATGTATAAATTTCCTTCTAGTAAATGCTAGTAATTCTTCTGTCATAATTGCTTGAATATCGTTCTCTGAATCATTACTAAAAGCACCTTCTGTATCAATCACCATGATAGGTATTCTGTTTTTCAATTCAGCATTCAATTCAAGTGCAGACAACAGTGAGTTATAGCATTCTTCACTGATCATCTCATTAGTTTTATAATACAGCCAAACAGTAGGGAGTGGCACTTCGCCAATCCACACATTTACATAAATACTATTTTCTTTATCGGTAGTTTTAATAAACTGTAGAATACTATTATTATCTATAGCAGTTTGAATAGCTTGAAGAGTACAAGTTACCTCATTTACAAATTTTTCCAATTTAGATTTAGCATCATCCTTATTCGTGAAGCATTTACACCATTCTGTAAGTGCATTATTAAAATTGATGGCAGTATCCCTGATATTCCCTCGTATAGCCTTCAGTTGAGAACCAGTTAGTGAAACAGGGGCGGGCATAGTAAAACATTTATAAAGATAAATTTCGTTTTCATCTATAGCTTCAGGATCATTATATTGATATACTTTTTTACCTTTTATAAATTCTGAATTAATCAGATCGGATGGGATAACAAGTATTCTATGTTCTTCATCCTTATTAGCCTGTATACTCTGTAAAAGCATTGTAGGCGTTATTTTGTTTCGATTTTCTTTGAATTTAATCTCTTTATCACTTACTACTTCCAACATTAAAAAAGTATTTGTATCTAATATTCCTTTTAGTTCAACAAGATTGTCCATTTTAAGACCAGATACAACCATTTCAATGTGTTTATCATAAATAGGTTCAATATTATGCATTAGTTTATTATATGCTATTAAAACCTTTCTATCTGGGTGTTTAATAGTTTGCATTTGTTTGTAAGCATTTTTTATTATAACCATTACGTTTAAAGACTCTTCTAATCCTACCCCTGAAAAGCAATTTTCAAGCATTTTTATTTTATCTTTTAAGGTTACCTGCTTGTAAATTTCTACTACATGAATACACATAGCAGTATCTCCTGCTGCAGCAATACTATCCATAATAAGATAGGTGGTTCTTAATACAATAGAGAGTAGTTCGATATCAACATTTACTTTAGTAATAGTATAGTTTACTGCTTTCATAAGATTGTCGTTTCCACGCAATGTAGTCTTATTAAGCAACAACTGGATAATTATACGCAAAGCATGGCGTATGTACGAAGTTTGTTTTGATTACGATGGATGATGTTAACTGGTCTGACGATGAGCGCATACCTATAAGGATGGCTGTTCAAAATTGTAGGTTCTTTATCTTACACTTTATGGTGCTTTTCGTGAGTCGTGATAATACATCGTGAGTAGTGAAAAATACAGAATACATAGAAACATAGGAGCCACAGCGGCACGGAGTTGCACAGCGTATTAAAAAATACAAACATAGAGAACAGAGAGAACCGCAAGCGGTTGAGCGAATGCTAAAAACTGTCAGATAAAATATTGTATGTTTTGAACAGCCTACCTATAAGGTTTTAAAAAACAGAAGGTATTAGAAACCAGAAAGTATTTTGTATTGCGCGACGGATAGTAGGGGTATCCTTTTTGCCACCCTACCACCTAAATAGGAGCTTGGTATGGCAAAAAGATACAACCGGATAGCCGGGCCTGCAAGGCGCGCCCAAATTAAATTGATAATGGATAATTGAAGATTGATAATGAATATCCTGTTATTCATCAATCCATTCATCGTCTTGCTTAATAAACTCCTGTTTATTAGCTGCTCTTAATGATGCAGGATTCCAGTCCCAGTTTACATCGCCAAGCTTTACTGCTATAAATGTTTTATTGGTAAGATTGGTATTAAGCGCAGAGAATACAATACTATCCTTAAAAGGAAAAGGATTAGTAGAATCTGCAAACTTGTAACTGCTATCAATAAATGCCCAAAGCCTTTTTTCACCAGTAGAAGTCTTGATATAAGTAGTATCAATACCCAGTATCAGTCGTTTCATATATACTATATCCAGGGTAGTTACTTTACCATCTCCATTTACATCGGCAGCAATAATTTTATATGGACTATTCAGAACACTCTTCTGTAAAATATGGCTTTGTAATAATGCCAGATCCAGAGAGGTAACTCCATTGGTCTTATTTATATCATTGTTTTTATAAGCCTTTACAACGCCAGCAGAATTAGAAGAAAGACAGGTAAAAGAATAGCTGCCAGTAGCTACCGTACTCTGAACAGAATTGCCTGTGAGGTTGATAGAAACATTGGCAACCGAACCCGTTTTTACAGGGTGTTTAATATTCCCCGAAATATCGTAGCCCGCTCCTATTACAATATTTACAGTATTATAAATACTATCACAGCCAAGCGCACCCTTAATAGTATCGTGCAAAGTAGTAGTACTGGTATAGGTATTACCCTTGTAAATAACCGAACCACAACTACTTAAATTGATGGTATTGCTGGTAGCTTTTAATACGGTAATTGTAGTAGTACGATAAATACTATCACATCCCTGATAACTCTTTATGGTATCTTTCAGCGTAGCAGAACTGTTATATACAATACTATTGTATGTATAGCTACCACAACCATTAAAGCTCTGCGAAGTGTTTGTAACGGTTATCTTATTAACGGTAATAGTGGCTACCTTATAAATACTATCGCAACCCTGATAACTCTTTATAGTATCGCGCACCACAGTAGAGGAAGTATAGGTCTTGGTATTGTAAACTACACTATTGCAACCACTCACACTAAGGTTATTGGTAGCAGGGGTTATTTTATTAACCGTAATAGTTACTACATTGTAAATACTATCGCAACCCTGAAAGCTTTTTACGGTATCGCGCACCAGTGTAGAGGTAGTGTAGGTTTTTGTTTTATATACCACACTATTACAACCACTATAGCTTAGATTGCTGGTAACAGGGGTAATTTTATTGACCGTAATGTTTACTACATTAAAAATACTATCGCAGCCTTTATAGCTCTTCACGGTATCACGCACCACAGTAGAACTGGTATAAGAAACAGTTTTATACAGCACCGCATTACAGCCCGACAGATTGGTATTATTGGTAACAGCCGTTACTTTATATACAGTAATGTTAGCTACATTAATTATACTATCACAACCCAGCACACTTCTTACAGTATCCTGTATAATAGCCGAACTGGTATAGGTTTTAGTTTTATAAGTAACACTGTTACAACCGCTCAGATTAATGGTATTGGTAGTAGCTTTTTTAATGGTAAGGTGTAATGCAATAAGACTATCACAGCCACCTGTGGAATTGTATTGAATAGACACATCATCAAACGAAATATTACCCGCCGATTTGGTATACGTAAATCTGAATTTTGTTAACCCTGTTGGTAATACTGGCGTAGAAGATGCATTATAAGTTATAGTAGTACCTACCGTTGGGAAAGTTGTAATTGTATTTACGGTTACCCAGCTGATACCATTAAATCCTTCTATCAATAATGAACTACCCGATGCGGCCTGACTTTTTAACCAGAAGCTTAATTGTTTGGCACTTCCCGTTAAAGCAGGCGTTATAATCTGATCATTAGATAATGCAAACTTTAATGATGGAGAAGCAACACCATAATTACCAGCAGAAGTATATGTACTAAAGGTACCCGAAAAAGTCCATCCCGTTGGCACCGTAATACTGGTTGTTCCGCTAAATCCTTCACTGAAAGTATTGGTAACATTATTAACTATATAATGCTTAGCAATAGTATCGTTGAAGAAAGTAGTACCATACCATAAAAAACTACCACACTTAGTTGCAAAGGTATCTCTGATAGGACTGGCAGTAATAGTGATAGCAACATTGTTGTAAACACTATCACAACCATTTACACTTTTAATGGTATCTGTAAAGTTTACAGAAGAAGAATATACTATCGATTTATAGGTTGCACTACCACAACCACTTAAATTACTGTTGCTTGTAGTAGCTACTAATTTATAGACCGTAATAGTATGGGTAAAATATAAACTATCGCAACCTGTAACGGATTTAATAGTATCGGTAAACACCGTAGAGGAAGTATAGGTTTTACCATTATATACAAGACTATTACAACCACTAATACTATTGCTGGTAGTAAGAGGGGTAATTTTATATATGGTAATGTTAACCGTATTGTACAAACTATCACAACCATAGATAGACTTGGTAGTATCCAACAATACCGTTGAAGTAGTATAGGTCTTGGTTTTGTATATTACGGAACTACATCCACTTAAATTGACAATATTGCTTGCAGGGGTAATATTGGAAACAATAATATTTACAGTATTAATAATACTATCACATCCCTGAAAACTCCTTGTTGTATCGCTTATTACGGTAGATGCTGTGTAGGTTTTAGTATTATACACTACGCTTTTACAACCAGTAATATTGGTATTTTTGGTAACCAGTGTGATCTTATTAACGGTAATGTTAGCTACATTGTAAATACTATCACAACCACTATAGCCCAGTAAGGTATCTCTTACCACTATAGAACTGTTATAGGCAGTACCCTTATAAGTTACACTATTGCAACCACTTAAACTAACGTTTTTAACGGTAGCAGCAGGACAGGTTTTACAAAAAACAGGCACTGCTTTATACGAAATAGTATAAGGTACTGTAGCAAAATTTTTATCAATAGCTTCAATACTGGTAGGGGTATTTTGTATAAGTAATGAATCGGTTTTTCCTATCCCTCCTTTCAGTTGAAAGCGTATCATAAATAAAGTACTGGAATCGGCCAGTGTCTGTGATAATGCAGTAGCATCGCTCCATGTATAGGTAAGCTTTCCGGCATTTATAGCTGATGTACCAAAGTTGCTGGCGGAATTGGATAAAGCTGTAGCACCATAATCAATAATACTGGCATACTTTAAACGGGCAGTATCCCAACGAACAGAGAATTGCAGCGATTGTAAGTCCACAAAATCCTTCACTTTAATGGCTACATCTGCTGTGGTTTTACAGGTATCCACCATTACTGGAGCAATAATATTTAATGGAATAGCCTGAGGACAAAGTATTTGAACTGCTCCATTCACATTGTTAACTTGTACAGTATTTAAATTGTTATCAATAGCCTCCATAGCGGTTGGATTGCTAATTATATTGACAAATGCAGAAGCTCCATTAGCACCCTTTACAAGGTATCTTATAACAAACAATGTAGTAGAATCGGAAAGAGTCTGAGGATTTAACCCAACATCTGACCAGATAAAAGTAAGGTTTCCATTATTAGTATTTGCTAATCCAAAATTAGCAGTATTAATTGATAATTGATTTGGGCCAAAGTTTACAATACTCTTAAACAACAACTTAGCAGTATCCCACCCCATAGAGAACTGAGCAGATAAAAGATTCTGAAAATTCATCGCCTTTACTGGAATATCTACAGTAGTGTTACAAGTATCAGTTACGGTAGGAACTATTAAAATAAGTGGATTAATTACACTGCAGCTAATAGAAACCATTCCATTTACAACTGTAACTGGAACTGCGTTTAATCCTGCATCTATTGCTTCGATTGTAGCAGGATTATTAGCGAAATTAATAGCACCAATACTACCATTACTACCTGTTACATTAAACCTAAGTATTAAAAGAACAGTAGAATCGGGAAGGGTTTGTGCCAGTTGATTTTCATCAGACCATGTAAAACTTAATTGACCAGAACCGGTATTATTTAAACCAATATTATTGCTATTTAATGCCAGTACATTAGGGCCGTAATTTACTATTCCATTAAATTTCAGCGAAGTAGTATCCCAGCTAAATGAAAATTGAAGTGAAAGAAGGTTCTGAAAGCTTTTTACTTTAACCGGTATATCTATAGTGGCATTGCAGCTACTGTTCATTGCAGGGGCTATTAATGATAACCCCTGCGAATAAACTGCTAACTTTAAACAGATTAACAATAGAATCAGGTATAACTTTTTGTAATGCATTTATCCAGATTAATTGAACAGTATTCTATGAGTAACTACTTTATTTTTTACAATGAACGTAAGGAAGTAATACCCTTTTCTATACACTCCTAATAAAGGAAGATTTATCTTAAAATGATTATTCGATCCTTCCTTCACTAATATACCGGTAGTAATTATTTGCCCAGCAAGATTAGTGATTTTATAGGCATATTTTCCTTCAGCAAATCCCTCCATGGCAACTGTAACTTCCCCTTGTGTAGGATTTGGATATACTTGTATAGTAGCAATAACATCAGTAGCAGGTATTGATTTTTTGTTTAGTATCAACCCTCCTCTCATTTTAAGATCGCAAAGTTCCAGCGCTTCATTAAAGCATTCTATATTGGTAATAGTAGCATTAATATTTAACTGCTCAACATCAAAATCATGTTGTTTTACAAATCGGAGTTCAATGAAATCATCACCTTCATTAAGCGTAATTGCTTTATTTGCAGCATCATTCCATTGCATAGCGAGCAATCCATCCTTAGTTTTCTGTGTGCCAAATTCTATGTTCAAAGGATTGTTGCCAATTCCAACAAACTTCATGTTTCCAGCATTCCATCCGAAGGTTAACTGCAGACCTTTTATTTTTTCAAATTTATCCGCCTTTATTCTTACACTGAAAGTATCCTTTCCAGCTACATTATTCGTATCTGCAAATAGTATTACTTCCTGTCTTTTAGCACCTCGGAATAAATTCTTATTCCAGTCATATGTAACATCACCCAGCTTCATTCCTTTAAAGTTTACACTATCCAGTTGATTCTGAAGCGTAAAGCTTTTTGAAGATGGATAAGGGAATGGATTGCTATTATTGGTAAATGTATAATTTGCATCAACAAATGACCAGAGTTTATTTCCAGGGAAAGTAGAGTCTATACCGAGTATCAATCTACGGATATAAATCATATCAAGAGAAGTAACGGTTCCAGAACCATTTACATCGGCAGCTATAATTTTGTAAGGAGCATCCAAGGTATCTATATGTAAGATATGCGATTGAATTTTAATCAAATCCAAAGTTGATAATCCATTTGCTTTGTTAACCTCATTATTCTTGGAAGGAGTAACTGTATAAGCACCGGAAGTATAACCATTGAAACTATATTGTCCATTAATATCACAGAGCGTATCCTGTTTAGAACCACCAGTTAGACTCACTTTTACATTCGGAATATTATCGCCTTTAGGAGTAGTGAACACACCTCCTATCTTCACAGAAGCAGCACTTAATACATTTACAGTAGTACTGGAAACAGGTGTTTGACAACCAGAAATGTTTGCACTAACTGTATATACCCCACTCATATTGGATAGTACAGAAGGAATAACAGGATTTTGTACATTTGAACTAAATCCATTAGGTCCCAGCCAGCTATAAGTAGCACCAGTAATTGTAGAAGCAAACAAATTAACAGACATCCCATTATATACCGGTGAATTACTGGAAGCTAATGGAGGAGTTGAAGATTTAATAACAGTAACTGTAACTGGTACTGATGTTGCAGTACATCCAAATTGGTTAGAATTCATTACTGCATAATTACCATTAGCAGTTACAATAATACCTTGTGTAGTTTGACCAGAAGGTAACCATGTATTACCATTTGTAACACTGGATAATAAAGTAACACTCGATCCATCGCAAATGGTAGTAGAACCACTTGTAGAAACTACAGGAACTGCAGGTGTTGGATTGAATACTGCTATTACTATATTAGAATTTGCAGTACAATTACCTTGTACAAGATTAGTAGAATAAGTACCTGAGGTAGTTACTTTTATACTTTGTGTAGTAGCACCGTTAGACCAGGTATTATTTACTGTGGAACTTGAAGTTAATGTCAAAGTATCTCCAACACATAAAGTAACAGGTTTATTAGCTGTGATAGTAACATTAAGTGCCTTAGTAATTGCAAAAACATTATCACTTACGTCAAAGTTTGTCTGATCGTTAGCATCAACCACTTTAGCCAGTACTTTAGCAGAAGCAGTATTTGGAGCCGTCCATGAATAATTACCTAAAGATGCATTAATATTAGTAGCTATCAGATTCCAGCTAACACCTGCATCTATTGAATATAACAGATTTACATTGGTAACTGAAGTACTGGATGTAGTCCAGGTTATAGCTACAGGTGAACAACTGCTGAAGCTACCTGAATTAGGACTACTCAATGTAACGGTTGCAGCTTTTGAAGCTATAGAGAATGGATTGATGGTCTGTGCTGTTTTACAAGAAGCCAGATAATCCGTTACCCTGATTTTTGCATTTGTAGTAGCCCCTGCTGGTACTGTCCAGTTATAAGAATTTGTAGGAGCATATATATTGGTACCGATTGTTGTCCAGTTCTGTCCATTATTTAAACTATACTCCAGATTATAGTAATTAGAAGCACTGTAAGAAGTCCAGCTAATAGCAGCAGTAGTACCTGATTGTAATATACCACCATAAGATGGATAGTTTAATACTATAGAAGGTTTGATTGTAAACACAGAATCACTCATATCTGTATAAGTACTGTTATTTAAATCTGTAACTCTTACCAGACATTTATCGGAAGGATAATTTGGAATGTTCCATGAATAACTATTATTGAAAGATGTAACAGCAAAGTTTGCATTTACCATTGTCCAGGTAGTACCACTATCAGTAGACAATTCAATAGCACAATTCGTTGATGCATCACCCTGCCATGTAACAGAAGATACCGTACAAGACTGGAATAAAGAAGAGTTATTATTAGGGGAGATAACAACAATTCCTGGTCTGATTTCAAAAGCAGAATCACTTACATCATAATAATAAGACTCATCAGCCTTACTGATTCTTATTTTACAATTCGACATAGGTATATTCACTGAAGGAACTAACCATGGATAAGTACCATTATTCTGAGTAGAGGAGGTAATTACATTCCAGGTAGTACCTCCATTCATTGTATATTCAATTTTTACAAAAGAGATATTGAATGTAGGAGCCTGCCAGGTAATATTTTTAGTCTGACCACAGTAATATCTTTCCCCACCGTTTGGAGCAGTTACATTTACAAAAGGAGTAGCAGCAAGAATTGTAAAATTAGCATCACTGCTATCCACTATCACATTATTACCTGCATCTCTTACCCTTACTCTTCCCAGGGTAGTAGGGGTATTAGGCACCTGCCAGTTATATATACCCGTTGTATTTGCAAGATTACTCACTATCCTTGTCCAGTTGTATCCCCCATTGGTACTATAGTCCAGATCAAACTTCTTAGAAGTACCTGTAATATTCCAGGTAATGTTCTTTGTTGCAGTTCCTACACTCGTAATAAATGCGTTCCATCCCCCTGCTGTATAGCT
>CAIVPM010000499.1 GCA_903907815.1 uncultured Chitinophagaceae bacterium
GTTTGACGAAACACCGGGTGCAAGATTTTCTATATACTTTGTTGAGCTATAACTATTGTTACCGGCTACTGAAAGGGTAATGGGAACATGAATAGCATTTTGTTTACCTGCATTAAACACGTTGGCACTAAAAGAATAGGATTCACCATTTTTACAAATAGTTCCTAAGCTATATAATGAGCTAATGCTCAAATTATTATTGTAAGCTGTATGAGGAGTAAATCGATAAACCGTATTAGAAGAAGGAAATGCAGTTATACTATTGTTCTCATTGAATTTACTGATAGCAGGGGTGGTAGAATTATCCTGTAAAGAAATAAAACTTCCAAAACCAACATTTTTATTGGTAAGTCCAATAGATGCTTTTGCTGAAGCAGAAGGAGTTCCTTGTAAATTCTGATAAGCAAACTCAATTACATTAGTAGTCTCGTGTATAATTAACTGAAAAGAACCAACCGCAGCATTACATTGATAATCCCATTTAATATTTTTCCACTCTAAAGTGAAAACTCTATTGGGTGCACTGCCAGTAGTTTGATAAACCAGGTTACTGTTTTGCTGTACATCCAGATCGCCCCAGAAAGGAGCAATAACAGAACGTTGATCAGCATGACCAGCTTTAACTAACCCAGTAGCAGTATTATAAGAAGAAGGTCCGTTAAATAGATTGTTGATATAATATCCATCTTGTGGTGTAACGGAGCCATCTTGAAAATCGTTGCCGATTACTACAAAACCATTGGTACAAACTTTTAAAGTATTAACCGTTTGATCGTTGCTATATTGAAATGAAAAACCTAAAGGAACTGAATTAGAGTAACCTTCATCGGTAGCATTAATACTACTGTTAAACAAAGGACTTAAAGAAACAACCTGACCGTTTTGAATTGTTTTATAAGGAGAAGAAAAAGCAGATAAATTATAGTTTACCTGCGAGAAAGCATGCCCTATAGCCAATAACATTAAACAAAATACTATGTATAAATGTTTCTTCAACTTAAATTGAATGATTTAATAGCCGTAAAAATAGGGTTTTTAGAATAAAAAAATGAATTGAGGTTAAACAAATGACTGTTTATTCAATTATTTTACACTTTTTACCAATGAAAATGCATAAAGCATTTCAGTAGCTATTTGTTTGCAACGCTGTTGATAAACTTCTGACTCTTCTGGTTTACCATCGGAAGCTTTTGGATCTTCGTAATGAATAGCAATCCTTGTAGATGCTCCTCTAACAAAAGGACAATTTTTATCTGCTTGAGAACAAGTCATTATTGCAGCAAAATCATTTGCAGGATTAGTAGAATCGGAGTATTTTTTTGAGAAACAATTAATAGATGGCCCATTCTCTGCATACTGAACCAGATAGTTAGGGTTTGTAGTTGTAGTCTTTTGTGTAATTACAAATCCAGCTTTCCTTAAGGCCTTAACGGCTCTCTCGTTAAAAGCAGTAGTTTCGGTACCACCAGAATAACAGTTCACCCCTTTTATACCATAGTAATCAGCGGCAGCTAAAGCCCATAATTGTCCCATCTGACTTCTTCTGGAATTGTGGGTGCAAATAAATATTAAGTCTACTTTCTGGTGCTTTTTAAAACAGGTATCCACATAATCTGCTATTTTCTGTAATTCCTTTTTACGATCGTTTGGAATAGAACTAAAATCTTTTTCTGCATTGTTTAAATAGGTATGAATTGCGGGAAGCAAGTTAGTAGTATTATGCTTCTGAATAAACGAAGAGAGTAATATCAGTATTACAGCAGAAAATAGGATGCTTATACTTTTCATAATTGTGTTTTATAGTGTTTGAAGATGTGAAAATAATGCGCTGATGACAATATTGTACATTTTACATTTTATTTATAAAAACTCCAATTGCTTATCTCTTTCAGATGGTATTCTATTTATACTTATTGCAGATAAAGAATAATAATTATGGCTATCCAAATAACATCAATCAAATACTTAAAAATAGGGTTATTTATTGTTTATTTTATATTTAATAACAATACTGTCCTAAATATTTAATTCAACAAAAATGAACCTTAGCAATATTGAGCTACAGAGCGATATTGTTCATTTTTTAGAATAGA
>CAIVPM010000500.1 GCA_903907815.1 uncultured Chitinophagaceae bacterium
TGTTTGTTTTTTAGTCATTACAAAGAACTGAATATTTTTCAGTTCATAACTCAATGGTTTTTACTTTTTGTGTCCTTAACTAAATGACATTGCCCTTTAGGGGGTAGGGTGGCAAAAAGGATACCCCGCCAATCCGTCGCGCAAATACAAATACATCGCTCTGCAGCCCTACGTCAGAAGATTGGCGCTCATCGTCAGACGTATAGCCAAAAAAAAAGTCCCGGAAGAAAATCTCCCAGGACTGTATTATGTTCAAATTTGTATTCTGTATTAGCGTTTAGCATTAAGCGTTTTGCGTTCAGCTGTATTCCTCTTTGCCTCTTGCCTCTTTGCCTTGTATTTGTATTCCTTTGTGCCTCTGTGCCTTGCTGCCTTAGTGCCTTGTATTACCCCTTCGCCACCAGAACCGTAATATTCACATCATCCATATCATTAGGATTATACACTACCAACCAGTGACCAAAACTACCATTATCATCCTTTACAATAGTTTCTTTTACCACAGCTCCACCATCAATACTTTTAAGAACAGTAGGCAATACTTCAGGAGTATTGCTAAACCCATATTTAGCATTAAATAAACTATGATTTTTAATAGTCAGCACATCACCTATTGTATACTCCTTACCAAGTATTGCTTCAAAATGAATAGGCATCAGCGCAGCTTCAGCAGTTACATGCCCTACACTGGTTTGTACCATCCTTCTACCATTAGTATAGTCCTCTACAAATTTTGGACTTATCTTACTGTAAGTATTCACGTTAGTGTCCAGACCTTTCATGGCAGCCCTTAGCAATACAAATTGTTTAGCAATGTCAGAAGTAATAGTTTTATTCCCCGATTTCATCACAGATTGGGTAGGTACAACTGTACTCAGCAAATCAATAGCTACTTGCAATTCAGGCAAATCAGTTACAGTTAAATTGTAAGCTTCCAAAGCGGTAGGTGATTTAGCAATAATAGCAGCTGCAGTATCATATACCAGTTGCATATCAGTAATAGAATGCTTTACGGTACCCTTCGTAAAATCAGTCATGGTAAAATCAATAATAGCACCATTTAGCTTATCATTAATGTCCTCATAATAAGATTTCAATACATCATCCACAAACATAGCCTGTATTGCTGCACTTATTCTTTGATCATTTTTAGTAACAGTAGCACCACTCGTACTATGCCCTTGTTGCTTAGCCAGCGTATCAATTGTTGTAGCAATCAATTTTATAGCATCTACCTTACTCTTCGTTTTTACTTTCAACTTCCACAAACCATCATTTGCATTCATTGTCACTAAAGTTCTGGTAGTCATACTCTGATAAATGTTCTGATTACTGGTCATATTCTTTGGTATTATTTTTTAATAATGCTACAAAACTATATTCAATAAATCCACTTTTGCAATTAATATAATATAATGATATTCGTCATTTATAATAAAACATCAAACAATTGGTCGTTATAAGTCAATTTTATTAACTAAATACCCCTTTCACCTCAGCCACTGAGGCAAACACCTCCTTTCCTTAGTAATAAACTATTTTCAAAAACGAGAAAATAAACTCCAAAAGAGTATATTAAAGTAGAACATACAGTATAATCTATCTTATACTTTGCAAATTAATATCTGGTGATAATATTAAAATTAACTACTTACCGTATGTTTGTAAGCTAAAAGTCATTAAAAACAAATGAATAGCAGTCAGGTAGAAAATAATGTACAACAGCTTGTAAAGACCTTTAATAAAGAGACTTTTATATTCGATTTGCTATTGGCTTACGATACCCCAAAAAGCACAATTAAAAGATTACAAAAAGGAGACTTAAATCTTTCTAAAGTTGATAATGAAATTGACTGGAAAAAGAAACTATTCTTCAAAACTGCTATAGATGAAAATGTAAATACACTTTTTGAGAAAACAAGAAAGGATAGTAATGCCACAAAACATAACCCGCGATTTATAGTCGTAACGGATTTCGAAACTTTATTGGCTATAGATACCAAGACAGATGACTCCTTAAACATTCCAATATTAGAAATTGCTAAACATTACGATTTCTTTTTGCCTTGGGCAGGTATGGAAAAAGCACAGAATAAACTGGAA
>CAIVPM010000501.1 GCA_903907815.1 uncultured Chitinophagaceae bacterium
TTATTCATGCAACAAAGCCGATTAGAATTAAGCTTTATTAGCTAATAAAAGAATAGGGTGTCTCAATACTTTGAGACACCCTATTCTTTTATATCAATGAACCCAGAATTTGCAGTAGAGAATCTATTACAAACTCCAAATGCTTCAAACACCAGTATTTGCTTGATTTTTTGTTATTACCATAATTCATTATGCTTGCTAACAAAAAATCTGCTCAAACACTTGTCTTAATTGCATTTGTAGCTCTCATAACAATTCCTACTGCAAAATCTGGGTTGAATTAATTATTAATATGGAAGAAGAGCTGTAACCGTAGCACCAGCAATTGTTAACCATGATATCTTATAATAAGCAGCACAACCAGAAGTTACCTGATTACCACTGGCATCTAACCCATACTGAACAGTGAATGGAAAACTTGCTACTGTATGCACAACTACACCTGCAGTTGGTTTCCAAACTCCACAACCTGTATTACTTACAATTGGTGTAGTAAACTGCGTTGTATAGTTATATCCATCTCTGGTAGTTCCATATGATTCAACACTTGATAAACCACTCATTGTTGTATCTCCTGAACTTGTAAATCCGAAGAATGAGTTTGCATAAATAATATCTGTTTTTCTGGCTACATTCCATTGTGCTGTCTTAGTAGTCCCATTACTATCTACAAAAGTAACATTGTAACTGGCTCTTACTTTATGAGTGAGTTTAGACGATCTAAGTAGAGCTAAAGTATAAACATTGCCACCTAACACATTGGTAACAGTCCTTGTACCGGAGATAGTTACAGATTTATTAGTACATACATTAAATACTTTAAAGTTATTAAAAGTATATTTAATTACAGCCCCTACATCTACCCATCTGTTTCCGCTAATCAGATCAACAGTAATAGATCCTGAACGTTTTTTACAACCAACTTGTGTACCATTATAATTAATTGTAATCGTTTTTAAAGAGGAGGAGCTATCAATACTTGCATCTGGAATACCGCTATTGGCAGCATTATTACCAGCTCCGGACATTTTTGCTGAGGCAGAAGCACTGTTATTTACATCATTATCAGTCTGATCTGTTTCTCCATTAATAAAAGAAGCGTCAACAGATTGAGTCTTAGCTTTAGAAGTATTAGTTGCATCAACATTATCTACAACTGCATCTACTGCTTTTTTACAGCTTACTGCAACAACAGAACCAAATATTACTAATACTGCCAATAATAGCCATGAAGTTTTCTTGTTCATTTTATTTAATTTTTAGTTTATTAATATTTTAAATTATCAGACCTTGAGGAGTTTATTAAGTTTAAATTCTTTACAAACTTATCTATTTGAATTATACTTTCAAATTTTATGCCAAAATTTAATAATATTATTTTTTAGCCCTATAATCTTGTTTTCAATAGTGAGATTTGATCTTTTTTCCAGGAAGTAAAAGTACCCGCTAATATATGTTTTCTTGCTTCTTTTACCAACCATAAATAAAAACTAAGATTATGAATACTTGCTATTTGTAACCCAAGTATTTCATTTGCAACAAATAAATGCCGCAAATAAGCTTTACTATAATAATTACTGGTTTCATTATCCATCCCTTCATCAATAGGGCTAAAATCGTTATGCCATTTCTTATTTTTAATATTAATAATTCCTTTTGTTGTAAACAACATTCCATTACGTCCATTTCTGGTAGGCATAACACAATCAAACATATCTACCCCTAAAGAAATACCTTCCAGAATATTCCAAGGTGTACCAACCCCCATTAAATAACGAGGTTTATTAGCAGGCAAAATATCGCAACAAAGTTCTGTAAATTCATACATAGCTTCTTCTGGTTCTCCTACGCTTAATCCACCTATTGCATTACCAGCTGCCGCTTTTGATGCAATATATTCAGCAGAAGCAGTTCTTAAATCCCTAAATGTACTCCCTTGAACTATAGGAAAAAGATTCTGACTATACCCATAATGTTCTGGTTGTTCTTTGAGCCTGTTAAAACAACGATCCAGCCATCTATGGGTAAGTTTCATACTGTCTGTAGCATACTTATACTCGCAACCTGCGGGAGGACATTCATCAAAAGCCATAATAATATCAGCTCCAATTTTTCTTTGGATATCCATCACTGACTCTGGACTGAATAAATGTTTACTACCATCTATATGTGACTGAAAAACTACCCCTTCTTCTTTTATTTTTCTATTTGCTGCCAAAGAAAATACCTGATAACCACCACTATCTGTCAAAATAGGTTTATGCCAACCATTAAACTTATGTAATCCGCCTGCCTGATACAACACATCAGTGCCAGGGCGTAAATAAAGATGATAGGTATTCCCGAGAATTATTTGTGCTTTTATTTCCTGGTTTAATTGATGTTGAGTTACTGCTTTTACACTACCTACTGTACCCACAGGCATAAAAATTGGGGTTTCAATTGTTCCATGATCGGTTGTAATAAATCCAGCTCTTGCTTTGGAATGTTCGTCTGTTTTTAATAAATCAAATTGCAGTTCTGCCATAAAAAGTGTGTACTAAAAGCGCAATCTTACATCATTTTTAGCTTAGAATTATTCAATTATAATATTTGTATTCAATAAAATAGTTGCTATCACAATTTAACTATATAAATATACCCTTATTTTGCCTTCATAAAGTTTAAGAAATGCAACTGAACACAGTAATTTTTGATATGGATGGTTTGTTGATTGATAGCGAACCATTATGGCAGGAGGCTGCTGAAGAAGTATTTGGTTTATATAATTTTAAACTAACACTGGAACAATATGAGACCAGCACAGGTCTTAGAACAAAAGAATTTGTGGATTACTGGTTTAAATTTTTCAAAGTTGAATTAACTCACTCATTAAAGGCGGAGCAACAAATAATAGAAGTTGTTACCAATAAGATTATCAATAAAGGGAGTATAATGCCTGGTGTACATTATATTTTTAATTTTTTCAAAGAATTAAATTTCAAAATCGGCATAGCTTCTTCCTCTCCAAAAGAACTTATTGATATTGTAATTCAAATGGCTAAAATAGAATCCTATGTTCATGCAGTTTCTTCTGCACAGGAATTACCTTATGGCAAACCGCACCCACAGGTTTATCTTGATTGTGCAGAACTATTAAAATCAACTCCTGAAGAGTGTTTATGCTTTGAAGATTCCTTTAATGGTATGATAGCAGCTAAAGCAGGTAAAATGAAATGTGTAGTAGTTCCTGCAAATAACCAATCAGGCAGCAAAAAATGGGGGGCTGCAGATTTACAATTGTCCTCTTTACAAAACTTTGGGAAACTATTATTTGAAAGCTTACTGTAATACTTACTTCAAGACTTTTTTAGCACCATTAGTCATTAATGCTATTGCATAACCAGAACAAAGTATTTCTGTAATTTTAAGAATATTAAATCCACTTTTCTCTCCAGATATTCTTAAAACAACTAAAACTATTCCAGATGCGACTGTAAGCACAGCAGCAGGAATAAAGCAATTTAAAGCAGTAGTTTTTTTATTTTTTACACTGTACAGTTTAACTGCATAAACTAACATTAATACTGAAACAATTCCATAAGCATACGCAAAATAGGTAAAACCGGCAAAGTCTGCTTTGGATTTATAGATGAATAATATACAGCCGATCATCACCAAAGCACCCATAATAAAAGGTTCTTTTGAGCTAATCTCCTCTCTTTTTGAAAGTCTATACATGAATATTACAAATAAAAAATTGGCTACTCCAAAAAAAGAATATCCTATAAAAGCCATATTAGCAGTATCTCCTAAGTTGAAATAATGGCCAATTACATTCATTGTAAGAGCCGAAAAAATTAGCCACTTTGAATTTGTATGATGACGTTTATTAAAATTAAGAGTTAGTAATAATATTAAACTAAGAA
>CAIVPM010000502.1 GCA_903907815.1 uncultured Chitinophagaceae bacterium
GATTCAATAATTCCAATGCACTAAATGCCCGGCTTTTCATATAGCTATCAGACTGACAAATACCCCATACTACTTTTTCCCAATCTTCATCTAATAAATCGTTTTCACCATATTCGATAATTTTTGTATTAATTTCCTTCCAATCTAAAGCGTTTTTAGTAGCCATATTCTGATTCCATTCTGTAAAATGGGGGTCAGAAGCAATTAATCTAAATAATTTAGGATAAGAAATTTGAATTCCAAGAAGTGCAAAAAGCATAAAATCAACCTCAGTTCCAACATTTTCATTGTCTTCTTTCCTTATAGTATTCAGTAGACTAAACGTGTTTAAATATCTTTTAAGACTTCTTGGATTTGAACCTATACTATAATTTACAATATCTAAATAGTTTTTTGTATCAATAGTTGATATATCTAATCCAAAGCTTTTCAATTTAATTTGTAAAAATGTATCAATGTCATAAGTACCAATAGGCATACTAAAAGGTACCTGAATTATTTTATCGAAGAATGACCTAAATTCTCTTTCATTCTCTTCAGTCTTTTTACCAAATTTATTTTCAAGGCCTTTTACTACTACGTCATAATCTATAGCTAGTACAAAAATGCAATTATCGAAATCGAAAATATTTTTCAGCGATTCTAGTACTTGTACCGCATCAAAAGGGTTAATACGGTCTAAGTCGTCTACAAAAAAAACGACTCTTTGGTATGGGTTTTTATGGTCACTAATTAAAAGGTTAATTAAATCTCTTATATCGTTTTTTATTTCAGCAATTTCAGCTCTTGAAGAAATTGTATCAAAATAAGTTGCACTTATCGCTTCTTTTGTATCAACACCAAGTTTATCTTTTAAAATCTGATTGCCAATATGACCAAAAAAACGAGTAATCTTTTTTAGCTTATTTTCAGCTTCTTCTTTTAAAGTCCAGTTGATGCCACAAGATAATTTCAGGTCATTCAATAGTCCGTTTAATATTGCAGGAGTTGTTTCTTTCACTTCTCTAAATAGACTATACTCCCACGTATTAACCCAAGATGTTGCAACATTTTTGTTTATTAATCTTTCTCTTAAAAGCGACATCATTGAAGTTTTTCCTGTCCCCCATTCACCTTGAAGACCAATTGTAATAGGCGTGTCGCTATTTATTATAAAGGAAGTTAACGCATTAATATATTTATTAACTTTTAACTGATCTTCATCAGATCCTTTTAAGGGCTTATCATTTAAAGAGAATACCATATTATTCATAAGTTGATTTTAGAAGCTGTTTGAGTTAACCAATTATCTTTTAATGTTCGAAATGCTTTCTTTTAATTTTTCTATTTCTCTCCTTTTGCCAGCTATAAGGTTATTTGAATTATTAGCATAACTGAGTTTGTATTCCCGATAATTTCTTTTAGTATTTAAGTCTTTGGCATTTTTGATTTGAGCAGTATAATATTCTGATTTTTCTTTTTTTCTGCGAGACTCATTTTCAATATATTTTCTACATTCCTGTATTTGAATCTTGTAACGTGTAATTTGATTTCTCTGACTTTCTGTTAATTTCATATTCAAAAGATTTAAACTATCAAATCGTTATTTATTTCTATTATAATACTCTTCAATTGTTGAACACTTTTCGGCTTTTAACCATTCTTCTATATTACTGTACCCTTTTTCTTTTACCCAGTCTTTTAAATCTTCTTTTCTAGCGGCCTGTCCTAAAGTATATTTATTATTAATACAGTAATTATCATATTCATTAGCTACTTGCACTGTAAGTCCGAAATGTTCATCAACCAGTTTTTCAAAATCATTAATTGACATAGATGATTTGATGGTAAGTCCTTCAGCATCATAATTAATCATTTTACTTGTTTTGGAATTTAATTCAGCTAAAGTAAATTCTACTTCTGCCAATTGTTTTCCTTTATACACTCTAAGGGTAAGCCCAAAGTTTTCTTTGAATTCTGATTTAAGTGTTTTTACCTTTTTGTTTGAAGCAAGATGAAAATCATTTGCTTTGAACTTATCCTTTAAATTATCAATAAATTTGAACATAAGATTGAGTTTACTAAATACCAGGTGAGATAACTTAATATTTCACACCTGGTATAAAATCTAATTGATTACTTTTCTAATTTTGATAAGCTTGTATTATCAGCAACTAAAGCTGTATTGTCCTTTGTGGCAACTTGAACTTTGATTCCAAATTTTTCCAATACTTCTTTTTCGAATCTACCACAAAACATATTGCCACTTGCAGTAAATTCTCCACCAGACGCATCCCCTTTTCTGATAGATGCAAGAGTTGCTTTTGGATCGGCAAATATTGATCCATTATACACTCTTAAACTACCACCAAAAGATGCTTTAAATTCTCTTTGTAATCTTTCTACAGACATTCTACCTGTAATTTTTAAATCTGCCATAATTGATTTGTTTATTTTAGTTAAGAAATCTTATTTGAATGTAAATTTTCGTAACAAAACTTTCCATACGCTGCCATTTTTTCATAAGCATTTGGATACCTAAATGACCTTTAATTATATATTTACTGTTCAATTAAATCAATTTCATACCCCCCCTTTATACCCTCTTTATACGTTAAATCTCCACCTATTGCTTCATAAATAAAATTTTCATTATTAAGCATTCTTGAAATGTAATCATTGAAGTTTGCAGTATAACAACTTTTACAGATAGTCGATCCAATAGTATCAATCTTATATCGAGCATTCTCCCTTTCAGATGAATTCATTTTTAAAGCATTTACTAATTTTGTATATTTAGCATCATAAGTTTCAGGACCATAGGATATATGCATATCATTTGCTCTTTTGATGTAATAATAATTAAACCCATTTTTAAATATTAATGAAAGACGAAAATTTCCTTCAAAATCATTTATTGTCCAATTTCCTATACAGAAACTATTATTGTCAAAATTTGCATCAGCATAATAGTTATTGAACTTATCGTTTATGTGTAACTTACCAGATAGGTGATTATTTTTAAAATTCATTATAATGGTATCATAATTTTGGTTTTGGTATTGTCCCCAAACATATTTGCC
>CAIVPM010000503.1 GCA_903907815.1 uncultured Chitinophagaceae bacterium
GGAAATAAAATAATTTATTTTAATTCAGAATTATAATGCGCGTATGTAGATATTAATAGCACTACAAAAAAGGGTTGTATATCAAAGAATCATTTATGTAATACAGCATCAAATTCATTAATTATAGTTAATCTAATCATCTATAAAAAAGTATATCTTAAGTTATTGGTTGACAGTTAAACTTATCTTTGTCTTTCAACTTAACAATTACACTTTTATCACTAATTACAACTATCATGAAACATCAGAATATTAAGTCTGTCGAGCAAATAAAAGCAGGCAGAAATCCGATTAACAACATAAATCAAAAACATAAAGAAACACTTAGCCCTATCAACAGAGTGGCAGTATGGATAACAGACCGGGTGGGCAGTATGGGTTTCTTTATGATTATATTTATATGGACAGCAATCTGGCTTAGCTGGAACTCACTTGCTCCTGCCAATATGAAATTTGACCCCTACCCTGCTTTTGTTTTATGGTTGTTTATTTCAAATATGATTCAGATATTTCTAATGCCACTAATTATGGTGGGACAGAACTTACAATCGGCCCATTCGGAATTAAGAGCAGAAGAAGATTTTATGATCAATAAAAAAGCAGAGAACGAAATAGAAACAATATTAATGCATCTTGAAAATCAGAACGAACTTATTCTGCAAATACTTCACCGTTTGGAAGCAGCTGAAAAGAAGGAATAAGAATCAGCAGTAAATAAGAAAGTACTCGTTCGCCAAATACTTCATTTAATTTTTTATAGCAGTATTCTGCAATAAAAGTCTACTGACATCTATCATTATCTTTATGATAAATGAACGCCTACATTTGTTGCGCATTCTTAAAGAATAAAACATGACGCTTCGAAAATTAATAGGTTACATACATTTATGGCTTGCCTTTATTACTGGCATTATCGTTTTTATAGTTTGTATTACTGCAGCAATATGGGAGTTTTCACCAGAAATTGAATCCATAACACAACCATACAGATCAGTTAAAGCGCAATCAGATAAATTCCTTCCTATTACTACTATAAAGAGTATTGCAGATAGAGCAATGCCAAAAAGATACGCAGAAAGAATAGACTTTGAAGGAAACAATAAAGCAGCAATCATTAATCTTTCTGGTAAAGGGAATTACAAAGCTTATATAAACCCTTATACAGGCGAAGTGCTTAAAATAGCGAACGAAAACAAAGCCTTTTTTCATTGGATTAAGAAAGGACATTATTCTCTATGGATGGGCGATACCGGCGAAGTAATTGTACGATGGTCAACCGTCATTTTCTTTATATTACTTATAACTGGAATTGTGCTATGGTGGCCAAAGAATAAAGCTGCCCGTAAACAACGTTTCACCATAAAGAAAGGCAGTAGTTTTATACGGTTAAATTACGACTTACACAATGTATTAGGCTTCTATGCATCCTGGATAATATTATTCTCCGTTCTTACTGCTTTGATATGGGCATTCAGCTGGTTAAGCGATGTAGAACAATGGATAGGAAATGGTGGAAAAACATTGGAAACCAATACCTCCCACGTTTCTTTACCGCCGACAAACCATCATACTAATTGGGAAAAGATTGATAGTGTATATAATAAAACTATCAGCCATTACAGTGGTTACAGAACAGCGCTGGTAATTTTTCCAGAAGATGATTCCGATGTATTTAATATCACGGTATACCCCTATCAGAATGCTTATCATTATGACGACTATTACTTTGACCAGTATTCGTTAAAAGAAGTTCCATTGCAAAACGACAAATATTCCTCTGCCAATGGTGGTGAGAAATTAAGTAGAATGAATTACGATATTCATATAGGCAGAATAGCTGGTTTCCCTGGTAGAGTTGCCATGTTTTTTGCTACTATTATTTGCGCAAGCCTTCCTATTACCGGGTTCATAATCTGGTTAAAAAGAAAGAAGAAAAAGAAAAGTAAATTGCAATAAACTTGTGTTGCTTTTTCATTTACAATTAGTAGTTATTTAGATAGGTAAACCATGAAAATAAATAAACTTTTATTCCCGTTTTATATAATGTTCTTTTGTTCATTTTCGTTAACAGGAGATGTGTATAAAGCGCCCTCACTTCGGTTTGATTTAAAGGATTTTAAATTACAGATACCTGGCCCAGTTGACATTAAAGAACTAAACAATTATGCCTCGCAATATTTTTATTTAACTACCGATAGCCTTATGTGTTTTTCACTTGATGCCAGTGAACAAGGACATACTGCTAACTCTAGCTTTGTACGTTCAGAATTAAGACATATTACTAATTGGTATGCATCGGAAAAACATCATCTTAAAGCCACTTTAAAAGTCAATTCGGATGTGCAGGTTTATAAAGTAACTGTATTGCAAATACATGGCATAACAATTGACAATAAAAATGCACCTCCCCTCTTAAGAATCGCAGTAAACAACAACAACTTATATTGTTTTGTAAAGACGGATAACAGAGGCGATAATACCGAGAAAACTTTACTGAAAGAAGATGTATATAACCAATTTATAACTATAGAAATTATAGTTGAAAATAATCAATTAAACATTAAACTGAACGGACAAAATAAATACTCAAAAGACCTTCATTTCTGGGAGTATAAAAACTATTTTAAACTAGGTTGTTACCCCCAGGTACATCAAGGAATATTTAGTATCTACTTTAAAAGTTTCGAAGTAAACTAAGTGTCTTAGTTATCCATTATCAATTATTAATCAGTTTACTATCTATAGTAAGGAGTAAATTTATCAAAGAAATTTTTCACTGCATCATCCCAGGCTTTAAAGCCTTCCGTACGCTTTTTATTAGCATTTGCAGATGCTTGATTTGATTGATTCACAGCAGCATTAAATTCATTCACCGCTTTATTATAAGCAGCCACATCTTCTTTAGTTCTATCCGATTGTGGTTTAGCTTCAAATGCCTTTTTTATTTTCTCAAAATTCTCCTTTTTAAGATGGTAATCAATAGTAACAGGCGTTTCTTTTTCAGCTATCCCTTTATACGCTAAAAGCACTTGTTTACAAGCTTCAATCAATACAGGATCTCCTTCATAAGGTTGTTGTGCCTTCAGTGCCAGCAAACCTTCTTCGGCATACTTTATTACTGAACTTCTCGATTGTTCTACATCCGTTAATCTACCTTCGTTTAAAGCCTTTGTAAGCGCCTCATCCTGCCAGTTACATTTAAAAAATATCAGGTGTATTGGCTTGTAATATTTATTTACTTTACCAGCAGTTTCCATTTTCTTAGCCAGCTTCGATTTTTCTCCATCAACAAGCGTTACATTGTATTTTGCTGCAAACGCTTCGGTACCTTTATTTATTTTATCGGTAGCTTCCTTCAACTTTTCATCTACTTTTTCTTTCAATAAAAGATAGGCTTGCATTTCATCAAAAGATTGTTCTGCAATCTCTTCTGTATTTACAATTTTTGCATAATCTTCATTGAAAATAGTATAACAGATATTGATATAATCTACATTTAACTGTCTCAAGCTATTGTCTCCTTTATATAGCGGCAGATCAAGTACTTTACTTTTAGTATTACTAATACTTTCTACTACTTGCAACCTTAGTTTCTCCACTTTTTTAGCACGCTTTCCATGAGAGGAAGCACTCATATAGGCCATATACTTCTGATCCATTTCCTTATGTGCATTATCCATTGCGGTCATATAAGCACCGGGCTTTTCAAGGTCTTGTGCTAACAGGTTAACTACAACAAAAAAACAAGACAGTAATAAGAGATTTAATTTCCTCATAAAACAATATTTAAAGTTTGATTAAGCATTATTTATTCATCAATAACATTAGGCGATAAGCTACCCTTAAATAAGGATCTTTGGCAAGGTACCCACAATAAGTATCCTCTATTTTTTTAAGTTCATTATTGGTAGCTATCCTTTCTGTTTCATATTTATTCAATTGAATACTATATAACTGATGCTCTTTTTTAATTTCATTAAACTCCAGCGTATCATCATCATCTTCTTCTAAGGTTGAATCTTTAGGAAGATTTTTAATAATATCTTCCATCTTTAAAGACACATCCTTTTTAGCTGGTTTATTTTTTTTCTGATTAATGTATTCAGAAATAGTTTTGAAATAAGGCTCTTCATTCTTATATACAATTGCCTTTTCCTGCAGCATGCTTATTGGCAATGGCTTACAGGCTATATAGTATTTGTTTGCATCTGTTTTGTTGGCAGGAATAGCAAATGGTTCGTTCTTTTCCTTTTTATCATATGCATCAGTTGCATCGGGTAAAATAAAATCGGGTATTACCCCTTTAAATTGTGCAGTATTGCCCGATACCTGATAAACCTGCATTAAGGTTAGTTTTAAAAAGGAAGGAGAAGTTGTATCAATAATTTCTTTATTTATTTAAATCAATGGTTGTATCTAATGGAAGAATTCTTTGCCCAGTTGCTTTACCATAGGTAGGACTTCCAACAATAAGTGCCCGATTATAATCTTGTAAAGCACCTGCTAACAACTCGGAAGCCGAAGCACTAAATCCATTTACCAATATGGAAATAGGACCATCAAAAATAGTCCCCCTGTTCATATCCTTAAGTGTAAAAGGTTTGGCTTCTCTGGTCTTTATCTGGGCTATTGGTCCAGCATCAATAAATATTCCGGCAAGGTCTACCGCTTCATTTACAGAACCTCCACCATTATATCTTAAATCGAGTACTAAACCGTCAATATTTTCTTTCTTAAGTTTTAGAATTTCTTTGGCTACATCGTTAGCACACCCATTTATACTCACTTTATCTTCCCAGTCTTCGTAAAACGATGGAAGAGAAATGTACCCAATTGTCTTATCTCCTTTTAGTAAATAACTTTTTACTTTATTATCTTCCACATCTTCCGTTTCCTTTTGTTTTGCCAGCTCTACCTGTCTTTTTGTACCATCTTGCTTTACAATTGTCAGGGTAGCTTTTGCATGGTTATGCTGTTCCAGAATATCCCCTATTTCTGCTGCTGAAGCTTTGCTTACATCTATAGGCTTGGCACCTTCCCATTGAATTGCAATTATCTTATCTCCTTTATTCAAAAGCCCACTCTTAAAGGCTGCACTACCCGGTTGTAAATTATTAATAGAAATATTTCCATCCTCATCTTCTTCCAGATTAAAACCAAAAACCATATTCTTTTTACCTATCTGGCTTTCAAAATTTTCTCTATCAGTTATTGTCATATAAGCAGAGTGAGGGTCATATATTGCTGCTATAGATTTGCAATAATCATTACAGATTAATTGTGCTATCCCTCCTGGAGATTGCTGTTCTTTTTGAATAGTTAGTCTAAAAGCATTCAGCGTTTTTTTACGAAAAAGAATATCAGCACTATCAATAAGTTTCTTTTGTTTAACAGGATCCTTACAATCCTTCACTACTAATACAACATTACTAACTACTGTATATTTCAGTTTCTTGTATAGCTTCAAACGCATTGCAGCTACATTCAAGGGATGTGTACTGTCTTCGTTAACGGTATACTTCTCAGCAATAGAATATTTAAAAGGTAACTTTAAAATATTTTCAGCCATTGTGTCTGCTTGCTGCAATCTTTCTGTATATATATTAATGATCAATTGCAGAAACCCAGACTTCTTTCCCAATATTTCTTTGTGTAATGAATATCTAAAAGGTTCCAGTTTGTTTAAATCCTCCTGAGTGAGTAATAACCTGGAATCATCCACTCTTTTCAATATTGCTTTATATACTTCGTTTGAAAATTCTTCATTTACAATTTTTGGCTTTACATGAAATTTATCAGCCATTCTGGTTATTATATATGCATCAGAAGTAGCTTTTTGTAGTACGGACTGAGATTGCCCAAAAAGAAGGGTTGTACTAAATAACAAATAAATGATTAACAGTCTAAAGGGTGGCATAAAGATGTTGTTATCGGGGTAAAAGTATGAAACTGTAATTGTTTATAAGATTATTATAGTAAAATTTTATTCTGAACTGAATGATTTTAAGCTCATTTACAACTAATTGAAAAATAAATGTTAAAATAAATTTTGATATGTGAAATAAATGTTACAATTTTACACTGTAATTGAAAAGGAAATTATTAGGCTAATAAAATCAGATTCAGTTATAAAGGTTTTTATCAACAAAAATTATTAACGATTAAATTTTAAAGCCATGCGTATTTCACATCAACATCACGAATTAACAGAAGGTCAAATGACAGCTATTGGTATTTTAGCTATGACACTTATTGTTTCTGTATTAGTTATTTTTGCATAAATATCTGGTTAATCCGTACCATATTTATTTAAGGAATGTAGAAATGCATTCCTTTTTTCATTCCTTTCATAGCCGATTTTAATAGTTTTAACTGCTTTTATTAACGTTCATCAAAATTAGCCCCCTTAAAATACCTATTACCTTACTTTTGTTTGCAAGATGATACGAAGAATAATATTAATAACTATCTGCTCTCTCCCAATCCTGTTGAATGCACAGAATAAAGTGGAGAAATGGGATTTAAGAAAATGTGTAGATTATGCTATGCAACACAATATCAGTGTTAAACAAGCCGACATTCAGGCCCGGATTGCAGCATTGCAATTGAAGCAGGCAAAACTGAATAAGTTACCTACAGCAAATCTATCCACAGGTTTAGGGTTGCAATTTGGTACCTCTATCAACAGAGCTACCAACGTTTATAGTGATGAACAAGCGCTGTATCAGAACTTTCAGTTTAGCAGTAATATGCAACTTTATAATTTTGGTAGAATTAAAAATAACATTCTCTCTCAGCAATACAATGCTGAGGCGTCTTTGCAGGACATTGCTAAAGCTTCCAACGATGCTGCGCTTAGCGTTACTACCTATTATCTTCAGGTACTGAGTGCAAGTGAGCAAATTAATATCAGTAGCTTACAAATCAATCAAACACAGGAACAGATTAATATTACTAATAAAAAAGTTCTTGCAGGAACCTTACCAGAACTTAGTCTTGCTGAATTGGAGGCTCAATTAGCAACTGATAGTAGTAATTATGTAGCTGCAAAAACAAACTACGACCAGTCATTATTAATGTTGAAAGGCTTATTAAATCTGGATGCAGCTTTACCTTTTGATATTGAAGTACCCAATATCGACAAGATTCCTGTTGAACCAATTACTGCATTACAACCAGAACCGCTTTATCAATTAGCATTAACTACACAGCCTACTCAAAAAGGAAATGAGCTAAGAATTAAAGCGGCAGAAAAAAACGTTTTGGTTTCAAAAGCTTCCATGTATCCTGTTGTTAGTATGGGCGTTAATTTATCCTCTAATTTCTACAACTCATTTAATAACTATACTGGTTATACTTTCAATGGTTATACCGCTACAGGTGCTTATGTAATAGATAAAAACGGGAATCAGCTAAGCTTATTAAGTCCCGATTATACCATTCAGCAATCCAGAAGATCTTTTAATCAATTGTGGGATGGCTGGGGCGAACAATTAAAACATAATTTCGGTCAGGGAATTGGCTTTAATATCAGCGTTCCCTTATTTAATAATGGTCAGGCTAAAATTGGCTACGAGCAATCAAAACTTAATCTAAAGAGTTATACTTTGCAACAGGAACAAGCAAATTCAAAGCTTAAACAGGATATTTATACAGCCTACAACAATGCTATCAATGCCTACCAGAAGTTAACCTCTGGAAAGAAATCAATTGAAACTTCGCAGAAAGCATACGACTTTGCAGTTAAAAGATATCAGAATGGGTTGCTAACTACTATTGACCTATTAACGAATCAGAACAATTTATTAAGAGCAAAAATGCAACAGGTAGTTAATCAGTTTGATTATGTATTTAAAATGAAACTACTCGAATTTTATAAAGGACAAGGACTTAAACTGTAATCTCTAAAAGAATTAAATAAACGTATTATGAATAAAAAATTGATGTGGATTATTATTATCCTCGTAGCAATTATCGGTATATTAATTACCTTGAAAGCAACTGGTAAAATAGGTAAAGACGAAGGTATAGAAGTTAATACCGAGAAAGCAGCAAAACGGACAATTATTGAAACCGTAAATGCCAGTGGAAAAGTTTATCCGGAAATTGAGGTTAAGGTTAGTTCTGATATCAGTGGAGAAATTGTAGAACTTAAAGTAGAAGAAGGCGACAGTGTAAGAAAAGGGCAGGAAGTTGCCAGAATTTATGCAGACATATATGCTTCACAACGCGATCAAGTAGCTGCAGGCGTTACGCAAGCAGGTGCTCAGGTTAGTAATACTCAAGCTGCTCTGGAAGCATATAAAGCTAATTTAAGCCAGGCGGAAGCTGCATATAACAGACAAAAGAAATTATTGGCTGATAAAGTGATCAGCGCCTCTGAATTTGAACAATCAGAACAAGCTTATAAAAGCGCTAAAGCCAACTATGCTGCTGCATTGGAAACTATAAAAGGTGGTCAGGCTTCTTATACTGCTGCTCAGGCTCAATTACAAAGAGCTAATAAAGATCTTTCCCGAGCTACTATTACCGCTCCTATGGATGGTATAGTTAGTTTATTATCTGTAAAGAAAGGAGAAAGAGTGGTAGGAACTGCGCAAATGACTGGTACCGAAATGATGCGTATTGCAGATATGCACAGTATTGTAGCACAGGTAGATGTTGGTGAAAATGATATTACTAAAGTTAAATTGGGAGATACTGCCATCATTGAAGTAGATGCTTATAATAACAGAAAATTCAAAGGGCTGGTATATAAAATAGCCAACCCAATTACCTCCACTTCAGCAAGTAGCAACGAAGTAACTACCTATAAAGTGCATATACGCTTATTTCCAAGCGAATACAAAGATTTAATTGCTAAAGGGAAGTTCCCTTTCAGACCGGGGATGAGTGCTAATGCAGATATTCAAACTAAAAAAACAGATAATGTTTTAAGTATCCCATTAAATGCTGTTACTACAAGATCAAAAGATAGTTCAAAAGCTGCACCTAAACCTAAAAAGGAAAACACAGAAAGCGATGATGATAGCAAATCTGCTGTTAATACCGATGATCTTCAGGAAGTTGTATTTATCTATGATAGTAAAACATTGAAGGTTAGAAAGGCGATTGTGAAAACAGATATTCAGGATTTGAATTATATACAGATTGTATCTGGATTAAAAGAAGGGGAAGAAGTAGTTACCGGCCCTTATAACATTGTTAGCAAAACTTTGAAAGAAGGTGATAAAGTAAAAGTAATAGCTGCAGTAAAACCTGCTAATTAGGCTATTTTATTATCCGTAAAATACTATACCCTATCTATAAAAACGCTTTAGTATTTTTATAGATAGGGTATTTTGATTTAATAACGACTCTCATATTATATTCTCACGATTCACGAGCAAATTGCACAATTCTTTAGATGCAAGAACTACAACTTCTTCGTAATTAGGAAACTTACGCTATCCTAATACCTTAGTTTTGCGGCTTCAATAATATTCATAATGAGTAAAAAAGGTAAGGTACTGGTAGCAATGAGTGGCGGTATAGATAGTACTGTAACTGCTTTAATGCTTCATAATGAAGGCTATCAGGTAATAGGTATTACCATGAAAACATGGGATTATTCCTCTACCAATACTACCGGCAAAGAAACTGGCTGCTGCAATATTGATAGTTTCAACGATGCCCGAATGGCTGCTGTTAACAATGGTTTCCCGCATTATATACTGGATATAAGAGAAGAGTTTGGCAACCATGTAATCAACAATTTTGTAGAAGAATACATGGCAGGGCGTACTCCTAACCCATGTGTAATGTGCAATACTCATATAAAATGGAGAGCCTTATTAAAACGCGCCAATGCCCTGGATTGCGAATTTATAGCTACCGGCCACTATGCACAGATTCATCAACATACAAACAATCGTTTCTTTCTTCGGAAAGGACTGGACGAGACTAAAGATCAGAGTTATGTGCTCTGGGGCTTAGATCAGGAATTGATGAGTCGTACCATTATGCCACTGGGAAAATATAGAAAAAGTGAAATAAGACAAATGGCTTTCGATATGGGTTATCCCGAACTTTCAAAGAAAGCAGAGAGCTACGAAATTTGTTTTGTTCCCGATAATGATTACAGAGGATTCCTTAAAAGAAATGTTGCCAATCTGGAAGAAACTGTTGCCAATGGTTGGTTTACCGACACAAAGGGGAAAAGACTGGGTAAGCATAAAGGGTATCCTTTTTATACCGTAGGCCAACGTAAAGGGCTTGAAATAGCTTTAGGCAAACCTGCCTATGTTGCTGCTATTCATCCGGACACTAATACCGTAGTGTTGGGCAATGAAACGGATTTGGAAAAAAGTACCATGTTGGTTAAAGGTATTAATCTGCAGAAATACGATTCAATACCCGATGGCCTTGAATCTGTAACTAAAATAAGATATAAGGATAAAGGCGCATTAAGCAGATTATCCATGGAAGACAATAATATTAAAGTACAGTTTTACGAACCTGTTAAAAGTATTGCCCCTGGTCAGAGTGCAGTATTTTACGAAGACGACGATGTAATTGGTGGAGGAATAATACAATATGGTATTATTTAATAATCATTTACCCATTAATCCCCTTCAAAACAAGTGATTAATGATAGTTTTCTCAGAAGAATTATCCAATTTAAAATAAATATTTTTGGAGGTTATCTCACAGAGATTATATTTGCACCCCGCTTAAGAAATTAAGTGTTCAGCACTAGGTATTAAAGATCATCCGGAGAGGTGGATGAGTGGCTGAAATCAACGGTTTGCTAAACCGTCGTACGAGTAACATTGTACCAAGGGTTCGAATCCCTTCCTCTCCGCTGAAAAGAAAAAAGCCTTCGATAATTATCGAAGGCTTTTTTCTTTATATCCATTCCCTGTTATGGTTGTGGTCTCAACATGTCTTTTTTCACCTTTACCGGTTTACCCACATTCTTATCATTCAGTTTCATATCTTCTGCAGGACGGGTAATAATCACTGGTCTGACAGGAAAATTATTTCCATGCGTAGGATGAGGTGCTTCTGTTGCTGGCAATGGATTCTGCCCCTGACCTTGTGCAGGTTGATTATTGCCATTATTATTTCCTCCTGGATGATTGTTATTCATTGCAGGTATACCCGCTTCTGTTGGCGTAGTAGTTGGAGTTAAATTGTTGGGCCTAACAATATGATTTGGATGTGGCTGCTCCGTAGCAGGAAGCGGAGTTTCATATGCTCCCTGATTAGGCTGACCAGCATTGTTTTGTCCATTGTTACCACCATTCTGATGCGGCGTTCCCTGTCCAGTCGCTGGTTGTCCTCCAGGATGAGGTGCAGTTGCTTGTCCACTACCCTGCTGTGTTCCAGTCTGAGTTCCAGGATGGTTAGGAGGATTATTTGGCTGTACTGTGGTTCCCTGATGCTGATTGTTTACAGGTGCAGTATTCTGATGCTGTCCACTATATTGACCATTATTTTGATGTGGTGTATTCTGCCCCTGACTCTGTTGATTATTCTGTTGTGGATACCCCTGACCATTCGTTCCCTGATATCCCTGATAATTATACTGATTATTATATTGAGGAGTATTATTATTGTGCTCCCCATTATAATAATGCCCTTCAGATGGTTGTTGTCCATGTTGACTATATACCTCTTTTTTATCATTCTCATTATATCCCCACACACGCTTGTTTTCGTGTATTCTATCCCGGTAATAACTTCTATAATAGTATCTTGGATAATGCGATACATAATAACTAAAATGCATCCATGGTTCATTCACTCTGGTATCCAGTATTACGGTATAGCAATTATTCAAATCGTACCAGTCATAGGATGGTGGTAAAGTATTGGTAAACATCCATTGACTATTCTCCAGATATATAAAGTCACGGTTCTTTACATCATAATAGCATTCTATATCTGGCAGGTAGTAATACTGAGCTTTATTCGTGTTATCGTAAGCAGGAGCCCAGTTAGGTACTTCAGGCGTAAAAACAGGCACATACGCAACAGTACAACTAAAGGTCATAGCCATAAACATTGCTGCAAAAAACATCTTGATGCTGGATGGTATTAAACTACATTGATTTATTAATCCATCGTTGGTAGTATTCCTTTTCATATATATAATTTTTAAGCTATACTGAATAGTACAATTTCCATGCCAATATAGAAATGTAAAGGTATTCATTTTTAAATAATACAAGTATAAGAAGCATTATAGTTTCTTAAGCTGATGTATTAATTTGTATTTCATTATCAATTATCAATCTTCCATTATCAATTATTTTTGGGCGTTCCGCAAGCGGCCGTTCCAGCCCTTCCTATCTTTTGCTACCACTTTATCATCCTCCATTTTACAGCATATTAAGGGGTGGTAGCAAAAGATATTCCCTGCTGCAACTAACGCAATACACCATTCCTATAATGTAGACATTGGTTTATTTTATTATTCTACATGTCCACTCGCCTTAGTAACAGTCGTTATAATTCATACTCATGTCCACTCGTCTTAGTAACAGTCGTTATAGTTCATACTCAAGTACACTTTGTCCTAGTAACAGTCGTTATAGTTCATACTCATGTCCACTTTGTCCTAGTAACAGTCGTTATAGTTCATACTCATGTCCACTTTGTCTTAGTAACTGATGTTACGCAAGAGTTATGAAAAATGGAGTTATTCCGTTATATAATAGTGAATAAGCTATTAGACCTATATACGGATTACTTAATGACAACTA
>CAIVPM010000504.1 GCA_903907815.1 uncultured Chitinophagaceae bacterium
CTTCTATTATATCTTTCAGGTCAGAAACATTGCTGATGCCAGACCAGTTGACTAACACCTGGAATTCATAGTTTTTTTCGGCTAATAACACTGCCGCATAAGCAGATAGTTTCAAGATAGCTGGTCCACTTAATCCCCAGTGCGTAATAAGTAAATCACCGGTTTGCGTATAGTTGCTTCCTGCTATTTTTACAGAAACATTTTTCATGCTAACTCCCATCAGAGTAGTGATAGGATGGTTGGGAATATTAAAAGTAAACAAAGAAGGTAATGGGTCTGCTATTTTCAGGTTCAAATCCTTTACCCACATAGGTTTTTCTTTAATAAAACCACCTGTTGCTATACATAAGTAATCAGCCTTTATAGTATAGGCATCATTGCCTGCTTCAAAGTATTTATATCCCTCATTTTCTTTCTGTAAAATAGAAGTTACATTGGTAAAATACCTTATTTCAATGCCCAGATTCTCCACTTGTTTCATCAAACAATCTATGATAGTCTGAGAAGTATTGGAAGCCGGAAACATTCTGCCATCCGCTTCGGCAACTATGTCCACACCTCTTTCTTTAAACCACAAAATGGTATCTTTAGTATTAAACCAATGGAAGGCTTTCTTCAGAAACTTTTCGCCTCGGGGATAACATTTAGAAAGTTCCACAATATCCTGCTGTACGTTGGTAACATTACATCTTCCACCCCCACTAACTTTTACTTTGGATAATACTTTCGAGCCTTTTTCCAGTATAGTAACTTTAAGGTTTTTGTTATTCAATGCAGCATTTATTGCACAAAAGAATCCCGATGCGCCCCCTCCTATTACTACCAGATGTTTTTGCATTAAATGAATGTTTTATTGAAAGCTAAACGCAAAACGCTGAACGCAGCTAATACATCCCTGTATTTTGTATCAAGCGTTCAGCGTTTTGCCTTAAGCGTTATGCGTTAAGTGTAATTATTTATTTGCCTTCGGCATTACTGCTTTAGGTTTATTAGCCGGACTAGCAGGCGTTGTTTTTGGTAATTCCTTCTTAGCAGGAATTGGCTTTTCTGCTTCCTTATTTTCTTTTGAAGAAGCAGCATTTTCTTCCGGTAAGTATTGCGATTCTGGCGCTATATCTTCCGGCTTGGCATCTGTAGGAATATTGTAGTCCTGCGAAGTTCCATTGCCCCCTTCGTTTTCTGCATCAGCACCTAAAGCAGGAGAAGCATTATTAATCCAGTCGTTCACTATATCATTGGTCATTACTTCCGGCTTCACAAAAGTTGCTTTAGAATCTATACCCAGAATATTAGGATCGTTCAATACTTTTTCATAAAAATAAGCCCATACAGGCATAGCAGCTCTTGCACCCTGACCATTCAGATCTTCTTTCTTAAAACGTATAAAACGGTCATCACAACCAACCCAGCAACCCGCCATTAATTGTGGAGTATAACCCATAAACCATGCATCGCTATTATCATTGGTGGTACCTGTTTTACCAGCTATTTCACCTCTTACATCGTAACTCATTTTCAGGTTCTTAGCGGTACCAGCCTCTACCACTCCTTCCATCATTTTAATAATAGAATAGGCCGTTACATCGCTGATAACTTCCTTGCGTTGAGGAGCAAAATTCTCCAGTGTATTTCCATTACGATCTTCTATACGGGTAATAAACAAAGGCTTTGTATTGAATCCTCTACCTGGAAACATACTGTAAGCCTGCATCATTTCGTATAAAGATATTTCACAAGCACCAATTGCAATAGAAGGATTAGGTTCAATTTTGGTTAGCAGATTACATTTATTTTTCAGGAAATCAACAAATCTTCTGGCAGCATTATTGCCCGTATTATCCAGTTGTTTCATGATATAAGCAGTAGCACAGTTTTTAGAAAGTGCTAAAGCCTGACTCATAGGCATAGAGGCACCGGTACAAGACTTAGGAGTGGCGGGCACCATACCATAAGCGCCAAAACTTTGCTGCACATCCTGTACAATGGTCTGCGGCGTAAAGCCGGCTTCTTCTATAGCAAGACTATACAACAGTGGCTTAATGGTACTACCTACCTGACGTTTTGTATTGATATTTACGTGATCGTATTTAAAAGTCTTAAAGTCTATACCACCTACCCAGGCTCTAACTTCTCCACTCAAAGGATCCATCACCATAAAGCCTGCCTGCATC
>CAIVPM010000505.1 GCA_903907815.1 uncultured Chitinophagaceae bacterium
CTACCATTGAGTTGTTTGTTTTTTAGTCATTACAAAGAACTGAATATTTTTCAGTTCATAACTCAATGGTTTTTACTTTTTGTGTCCTTAACTAAATGACATTGCCCTGAAGGGGTATGTATTACACCTGATGGAAGTAAAGTTTATGTTAGTGATTTAGCGTATGGTTCTATAAATGTAATTAATACATCCACTAATACTATCAAGACAAAAATAAAAGTAGCGAGCAAAACATGTTTAGTGGCGAGTTCAGATGGGTCTAAAGTATATGTAGCTGGTGTAAGTGGAGATGTTCATGTAATCAATACAACCAATGATTCAGTAATAGCTTCCATTTCTGTAGATCATGGGTATTTAGGTATTTGGGGTATTGCCATTAGTCCGGATGGTAGTAAAGTTTACGTTACCCATGATGATGATGGCTCTATTAGTGTAATTAATACTTATAGTAATACAATAGTAGCAAGTATACCTATAGGCTCAACATTAAAAAGTATTGTAGTCAGCCCTGATGGACGTGCGGTTTACGTAGCTAATTATTCTAGTAACACTGTTAATGTTATTAATACTTCCACTAATAAAGTAATAAATACAATATGGGTAGGGGTTAATCCATCTGGGTTGGCAATTTCTCCGGATGGCAGTAAGCTGTATGTTACTAATTATCTTGATAATACAGTGAGTGTAATTAATACATCGAACTATAATACTGTATCAACTATTAATGTGGGTGCTAATCCAACAGGAATATCTGTAAGCCCGGATGGAAACAGTGTTTATGTAGCTAATAAGGGTTACAATTGTGTATTTGTTATAAATGCTTCCAGTAATTCGGTTGTAGATACTATAATAACAGGTATTCATCCTGTTGCTTATGGAAATTTTATTACAAATGTTGTTACTCCATGCATTGGAATCAATTATAATAATATTGCTGGAGAAATAGTTACAGCAACTGGAAAAAATATTAATAATGTAACGTTTAATATTAAAGATTCTGTAATAAACTATGGAATTAACAACTCAGATTCATTAGGTAAATACAATCTTACTTTTAATACTAGTAATGTAATAATTCAACCTACTAAAAACAATGATATCAATAAAACTAATGGAGTTACAACCTTGGATATTGCTTATACTCAAAGTCATATATTGGGAAAGAACAAGTTAAATTCTCCTTTCAAGTTAATAGCTGCAGATGTTAATGGGGATGGTAAAGTAAGTACGTTGGATATTGTATATATGAAACGCTTAATACTGGGTATTGATACAACATTTACCAACAGTACCATCAAAGAAAACAGACTATGGGCTTTTGTAGATAGTAGTTATCAATTCCCCGATACAACAAATCCTTTCCCTTTCAAGGATAGCATAAGTTATATAGGCTTAAGCGCCAATAAAACCAACCAGACTTTCATAGGCGTAAAACTAGGAGATGTAAACTATGACTGGAATCCTGCACTGGCCAGAATACCAAGTAAAGTATTTGTAAGGCCTAAGAAGATAGTAGTAATTGAGTAGGTAATTATTATAGAGATGTATGGTCATTTGTACTACAATTAATGCAAATATTGCTTCTGTAAAACTATTCAATTTATTTGTTTGCAACTGCATTCAACTAGAAAATGTATATTTGAAAAAAATAAATAATGAACAGAGTACTATTTAATAGAATAACAATCAACCCGGAAGTTTGTCACGGAAGACCCTCTATTCGTAATACTCGTTATACTGTTGATTTATTATTAGACCTCTTATCTTCAGGTATGTCGGAGAATGAAATACTGGAAGATTATCCTGCAATAGAGTCTGCTGATATAAAGGCTTGCCTTATGTTTGCTTCACAATTAACCAAGGTAAAATCGCTTAATAAAATTGTAGCATGAAATTCCTTGTAGATGCTAACTTACCTTTTAAGTTGGTACTGTTATTGAGGAATAAGTAACTGGATGTAATCCATACAGATAATTTACCACAGAAAGAATATACAACAGACCAAGCAATAAGAAAAGTATCACTGGATGAAAATAGGATAGTGATAACAAAAGATGCTGATTTCCTTGATTCACACTTAATTAGCGGAATTCCTTCAAAACTTATTTTCATAGCTACAGGAAATATCTCCAATAAGTTACTACTAAGTTTAATAGACAAATACTTCGATACTATCATGCAACTTTTTGACCATTACGATTTAATAGAATTAAATAATGAAGAAATCGTTAGTCATGAAAGAATTGGGAGTTAATAATTGGTTTTTGTCAATCAAACTTTTATAGGCGTAAAATTAGGAGATGTAAACTATGACTGGAATCCTGCACTGGCCAGAATACCAGGTAAAGTGTTTGTAAAACCAAAGAAGTTGGAGGTAAGTAAGTAGAAGGTTTTGTTGATACAATTTAATTTACTAATATTTGAAGCTAAATTCTCTCAATGAGACGGAAACTACTTATTGTTTTACTGATTATAGTCTGCTGTAATAGTAGTGTTTTAGCCGTGCATATAAAAGGGGGATGGATTTATTATGAGTATCTGGGAAAAGGAATAAATGATACATCAAAATCATTGTACAGGGTTTCTTTAAAAGTATACAGAGATTGCAATGCGCCAACTCCCGGTCAGAATGATGACCCTTTACAATTAACGATTTATGAAGGAAATTCAACTACACCTTATTCTACCCTCAGTATACCTTTGAGTAGGATAGATACTATGGATAAAAAATACTATAGTGGCTGCTTAAGCGCACCACCAAGAGTATGTTATAATATTCTGGTTTATTCTCAGACTGTCGAGTTGCCTAAAAATAGCAGTGGTTATGTGTTAAGCTATCAAAGATGTTGCAGAATATCGGGTCTTACAAATGTTACAGTACCATCAAGCAGCGTAGGAAATACCTATTCTACAACTATTCCCGGTACTGCAATAGATCCAGGATTTATTAAAAACAATTCGCCTGTTTTTGCACAGAAAGATACAGTACTGCTTTGTCATAATGCACATTTTATCCTCGATTATAGTGCAAAAGATATAGATGGAGATTCTTTGGTATATTATTATTCAAATGCATTGAATGGAGGAGCAACCACTACACCAATTCCTTCGCCATCACAAACCACTTCTCAATTTACATCTATTCCATATTCTTCGGGTTATTCGGGTTCAAATCCATTCGGTACCAATGCTACAGTAAACAGAACTACTGGCATGATAGAAGGGAATGCTCCTTCAATACCTGGCGAATGGGTATTGTCTGTTTCGGTAGATGAATACCGGCATGGAATTATACTGGGTACTACCAGAAAGGAATTGCATGTTATTGTAGGTAATTGTTCTGTTTGGGCCACCTACTTACCATCATCCTATACTGCATGTAAAGGAACAACAGTTAATTTTCAGAATCAAACAAATGTGTCCAATATTATTGGTTATCATTGGGACTTTGGGGTATTGAATTCCACATCAGATACTTCTACCTTACCTACTCCATCTTTCACATTCCCAGATACAGGAAGTTATAAAATTAAACTGGTGGTAGATATGTTAGGAGGATGTAGCGATTCTGCAACTTCAATGGCAACTGTTTATCCTGTACATGCCCCAAAAGTAAATATAGCAGCGTCTGGCAACCCGGTATTTAATGATAGCAAAGTTTCGTTTATAGCCTCTGCTGTTAATACAGTAGGTACAGCAAAATACACATGGTATAAAAATAAAATAAAATAA
>CAIVPM010000506.1 GCA_903907815.1 uncultured Chitinophagaceae bacterium
CTTCTATCTTTTTTAACGCAGGCATTGTATAAATTATTGTACGAATCTTAAACGTTAAAACTTAATATTAATTGTGGGCGGACATTAAAATATAATTGGTATTACTGCCAATGGCGATTTAGATACCGCCGCTTTAAAAACTTTTGTAGGGGCAAACGATGGTTTAGTAGCTACCTGGTATGACCAGAGTGGAAATGCTCGCAACTTAACACAGGCTACTACGTCTAAACAACCTACTATCGTAAATGCTGGGATGGTATACAGAAAAGGCAAACAACCTGCATTATTCTTAGATGTTACAAATGATGGCATGTTGTACAGTGGGGCAAATTATTTAACCACTAATCCGCTTTCTGTAAACTTAGTGGCAGGTAGTAATTCCAGTAATACAAATGCAAGAAGAGCAGTGCAAGGAACCATCAACTGGTTGATAGGACCTTATCAAAATAATCTTGGTTGGTACGCAGGAGGCTGGAACAATCAGATTGCGGTTCCATGGTCTCAGACATATTCGGAAATATTTACAGTTATACAACCTACTTCTACTGCTTGTAAATCCTGGCGTAATGGGGCTTCTCAAACTTCTTCGAATAATAAAGGAACACCCAATAAAATACAAATTGGAGTGGAAGGTTCTTATTCCGAACCATTAAATGGTCATATCAATGAAGTTATTAGTTTTAATGCAGAGTTGAGCAATACAGATAGACAAACTTTAGAATCCTCACAAACTACTTATTATCAATCTACCAATACCAATGCCGTTTTAGCAAATCTTGCTATTTCTACAGGTGCGCTTACCCCTTCATTTGCTGATACTACGCTTAATTATTTTTCCAATTATTTAGCGGTAGCTACTACTACGGTTACCCCAATAGCTGCAGTTCCTGGTACTATTATTCAGGTAAGAATTAATGGTGGTAGTTACAGTACTGTAAGTTCTGGAACGGCTTCAGCTTCTCTTGCTTTAACTAATGCTATTAATCCTATTGATATTAAAGTAACTGCACTAGATGGTGTAACCCAAAAAATATACACTGTTACAGCAACCCTAGCATCTGAAAACTGGACTGGGGCAATTAGTACCGATTGGAATACTGCTGGCAATTGGTCGGCAAATGTTGTTCCTAGCAACCTTATTGGTGCAATTATTCCTAATGGGCTTTCTAAATATCCTGTTATAAGTGGAGGAATTAACGCTTCTGCAAAATATGTTACGGTAAATAATGCTGCATCTTTAACATTGAATACCAATAGCAATTTAACTATTAATGGGTATGATGGCAATTCTGTATCCATCAGAGCTTATGGTACCATTAATAATGCAGGTAAAATAACGATAGGTTCTTCGGCAGTTGTAGGCAATTTTGGTATTTATATTAATGGAACAATTAATAATAATACTGGGGGCGAGATTAATATTGACCAGGTTAAGAGGGATGCAATACATAATGAAAATGGCTATATTATTAATACTGGAAAAATAACTATCAGTGCAAACCTTGCAACGGCTAGTTCAGTAGGAATCTATAATGGAAGTAATTTTAATAACAATATAGGAGGTGAAGTTTATATAGACCGATGTAAAAACTATGGACTTTATAACTCTGATGACAATCAAGTTGGTGCTAGTTTAAATAACAGTGGAAAAATTACCATAGGTGCTATTTCTACAACTGTAGCTTCAGCTGGGATATATAATATTAGTATATTGAATAATAATACTGCTGGAGAAATTTATATAGATCAATGTCGTGATTATGCTATGTATAATGTAGATGAAAATGGTACTGGTGCATATTTAAATAATAGCGGTAAACTAATAATAGGAACCATTGCAACTGCTGGTACTTATGCTGTTTATAATACTACAATCTTTACTAATAATGCTGGCGCTGTAATAAATATAGACCGTTCTACAAACACAGCATTGTACAATGAAAGTGATTTTAATAATAGCGGCAAAATTACTATTGGTGCCAATACTGCTGTAGGGGCGGATGGTATATTAATAAATAGTAATAATTTTATTAATAATGCCTGTGGTACGGTAGCTGTAATACAGGGCAATTTTACGAATAATGCCAATGTTGATAATAGTGGTTATTTGCAAATAAATAATACATTAAATAATAACAACAATTTTACTAATAATGCAGTATTAAAATATGAAACCCTGTCGGGTAGCATTAACAGTTTCGACAATGCATCCGTAATTGTTAATAATACTACCCCTATATTTACCTACGGGGGAACTTATAATGGTACCATCAATGGTATTTATTCCGATCCTGCTGCAACAATTCGTGCGGGTAGCTTTACTGCACCTAATACCTTTACTGCAAATGGTATTCCTGGAGGGTCACAAACTTTATATGCAAGTATTACCCCTGCCGGCGGTTCTTGTTCTTATATAGTTCCATTCACCTACATTAATACCAACAGTGTTAATTGGACAGGTGCTACCAATAATAACTGGAATGTTGCAGGCAACTGGAGCAATAGTGCTGTGCCAGCAAGCAATACTGCTGCTACTATTCCTGTAGTTACCAATTATCCGGTATTAACGGGAGCAACTAGTATTGGTTATATTACTGTATTATCTGGTGCCAATATTAGTTTGAATGGTCAAATTTTTACAGCTGGTGGTATTACTGGTCCTGGTGTACTTAAAGGGTCTGCTACTTCTTCTTTAGTGGTAACTGCTGGAGGTAATAATACACTTTACTTTGGATCAACTGTAACCGATAGCTTACTGGCAAACTTAACAGTAGGTGGTGTTTCTACCATAAGTTCTGGTGTGGGTATAACAGGGAAATTGAGTGTAACTGGTGGAACATTAAATACCAATGGTCACCTTACTTTAAAAAGTACTTCTATTACCAATACAGCAAGTTTAGATGTAGTAGCTGGTACTATTACTGGTATAGCTACCGTAGAAAGATATATCCCTAAAGGCTTACGTTCTTTTAGAGATTTAAGTGCAGGTGGTGTTGCC
>CAIVPM010000507.1 GCA_903907815.1 uncultured Chitinophagaceae bacterium
ACTTTCGTAGAACTGTTTGATAGAACCCTTACTTATTTTATTATTTATCTCCTTATTTATTATGGGTGTGTTTACTGGGAAAATAGAAAAGCTATTACATAAAAAACTACTGCTTTTTGTTTCTCTTCGTCTTATAGGAGCTGCAACAGGATTGGTACTTATTTCTTTTCAATATAATCAGCCTTTACAGCTGAAATATTTCTTTCATCATTTCCCTTCTCTGTTGATATTTGTTTATCTGATTGATTTTGGGTACTCAGAGTTAATTACTAAAACGAATGACTCTATCTCCATAGGTTTTGTAAAGAGATTGTTCTATGCACTTGCCGCTATAATTACAATACAACTGCTGGCTTTTAATGTATTTCCACAAGTAGAAAGTTCCATTAAATGGTTACTTGTTGCAGCTTTGTTTATCCCGTTTCAAGCATTTTTCGATGTGTGTTATCGTGTGATGTTACGTTCTGGTTTTGCCTTACATTATTTAGTCTATCAATTGATGTCTCCTGTCCTAATGCTGATAGCATTAATACTGTTTGCAAAGTATATGGATGTATCTCGTTTGTATATCCCTTTTATAGCTATTACTGTTGGAATACAGATCGCTTTTGTATTGGTAGTATTTAAAATACAACCATCACTCTTCAGGCTTCAGGGGGGAACAAATAACTTTTCTTCATCACATAATATGTTTATCCCCTTTATATTAAAAATCACCCCTTTACTTATCTACGAATTAGCTTCTGATATATACACCCATTATTTTCAGGTAGATACTGGTTCTGGATTCGAATTGATAAGAAGTGCATATTTTATGGTTGGTATATTGTTGTTGTTATTGTATGCAAAAGATGATAGAATGACAAACATGATTAAGAAGAATTTTATCATGGTATTCCTATCTCTGGCAGCAGCTTCTTTTTTAATTACAACGTTGATTACCAATGTTAAGATAGTATTGAAAAATGGGTTTCATGTTAATAGTATTCAACTCTTTTCTTTTCAGATGACCGACATTGTTTTCTGGTTGGTTACTACTTTATTATGCTCCTTTTATTTGTTCAGATACTCAGCCTGGGTATCTTCGCCCAAAAAAGTAATGACAAATGAATAAGCCAGAAACTGTTGTTATTATGTATCCTTCCCGAACTGGTGGGGTAGCAGAAGTCTGCTTGTCATTAAAAGCAGGGTTTCAGAAATTAGGGTATGAAGTGCTGGAAATAAACACCTTTGTAACTGCTTTACTTTTCTCTATAAAAAATATTTTTACTGCCAATAAACATCTGCTGATTTCAAATCTTCACTTTGGAATATTTGGAATGTTTTTCAAGCAATCAATATTTATTATACATGGTTTTCCTCAACGTAAATACGAGAAGCCTGGTAAGTATCATTATGTAGTGTGGGGACATAAAATATTTGCTTTTTGTAATAAAAGGTCTGTTGCAGTTTCCTATATCACCCGATTTGTATCGGAGAACTTTTACAACATAAAAGTGCATGCAGTTATTCATAATATACTGCCCTTCGATTTCTTTGAAGAAGCACTAAAACATCCTCCTATAAAGCAACCAGATACATTAACTTTTGTAGGGAGAGTGATTAAAGAAAAAGGGGTTGACAGAATATTAGATGCCGTAAATCTTATACGAAAAACAGGGAAAAAAGTACAAGTGAACATAGTTGGTAGTGGAACATTTATTCCTCAATTAAAAGAAGCTTATTCTCATCCAGATAACATATTTCATGGTTATCTTAGTTCGGAGGATAAGTATAGAATACTGGCTCAGTCTACCTCATTTATTTCATTACATCCTGCTGAACCTTTCGGTATTACTGCCTTAGAAGCAAGTGCTTTGGGTGTTCACTGTTGTTTGTCAGCTGTTGGTGGTCATACTGAGTTTGTTCCGCACGAAATATTGTTCCCAATTAACAATGTAGATGATGTGAATCAAATAGCACACTCTATTACTGAATCATTTATCCCTTCTTCCAATAACCTTATTGATACTACCCATACTTTAAATGAATCTGAGTATCTTACTAATTATGCTCAATCATTTATAAATGTATTTCACGAATAGCCTTTTCAATCTAAAGGAGAAGGAATTTAATTAGTGTTTAGTATTAATTGGGAAAATGACTAACTCGTTTTTAACCATCTCGTAATACTCATTCTGGGCTTAATGGTTACCAATACCTCATGCTCCAATTCCTTGCTTTTTTAAAATAACATCTTTTCATAATAAAGAAGGCTGTCTCATTGTTTTGAGACAGCCTTCTTTATTTTATATATAACAAAAACTATCTGAGTTAATATTTACCCTTACTAAATGATAAATTATTAACTCATATTAAAGCAATATCAGTACTTAATAATGTAATTGTATTACTTAAGAAATAAATACTGGTACTATAGAATATAATTGAAAACCTTAAGAAACAAAAATTGGTACTTAAGAAAGTAATTACAGTCTTTAAAAAACAAATATTGGTATAAGAAAGTAATTGTAGCCCTAAAAGAAGTTATATAACCCTTGAAAGATGTTGTTTATGATCTAATATTGTTGTAGAAGTATTGAAAGATGTTTTATCAGATCTGAAAAATGTTATACCAGTTCTATTAGAATATAAATAAGTACTGAAAGATGTTTTTTTAGTACTGAAAGATATTAATCTAAAACAACTTTTACTGTTTACCAATACCTTTTTAACTTACATAAGAAAATTATTTATACCCAGATTTCGCAGTAGGATTTTTAAAAGAATCTTTACTGAAAATTCTGGCATTAAGTAGTCTAATTTGTGATTTCCCAATTATTCACAATTTCATCAACACAACATCGTACTCGTTTTTAACCAT
>CAIVPM010000508.1 GCA_903907815.1 uncultured Chitinophagaceae bacterium
AGTTTCTTTTCTAACCTAGTACACGAAACTAATTTATCCCATTTAAACCGCTTTCACTTTTATTACCTCTTCTATCCTGGTAGTAAACCTTGGGGATAGTTTTTCCTGCCGCATTTTCCAGGTTCTTTTTATATCCTGCGAGGCTAGTTTTATCTTGGTACATCCAATGCTATGGTTGATAATATCCATTACCTTCATTACAGGAGAATGCTTGGGATTGGAGTTGCTGAAAAGGGAAGTCTGGGTAACGCTCTCGGGGGTAAAATCCATTACTATTACCCCTGCTTTTTTATAGTATAGTCCTTCCTTAAAAATCTTCTTCAGGGCAAGTACGGCAAACCTGCTTACCTCGATACTGGAGTTGGTAGAAAAGGGTAGTTTTATAACCATGTTTCTGGAGTACTGCTCCAGATCTTTTCGATGGCCATTGGTATGAATAAATACCATCAGCGCATTGCAACAGGACTTTTGTCTTCTTAGCTTTTCGGCACAAGTGGCGGCAAACGTAGATACCCTTTCGCTGATAAAAGCGAACTCTTTATAATTGCTATCAAAGGAGCGGGTGGTAGCAATATTCTGTTTGTCTTTTACATCTTCTATATCCAGACAGGAGATGCCTTGCAACTCTCTTTTCAGACGCAATCCTACAATACTCATACAGCGCTGTATCCAATCGTCTTTTAGCTGTGTAAAATCGTAGGCAGTAAATACATTGATGGCTTCCAGCCTTTTACAATGCTTTCTGCCAATGCCCCATACATCGCCAATCCTGGTCCACTTCAGGGCTTTTATTCTTTTCTCTTCGGTATCTATTACATATACATTACCAGTGCGGTCGGGAAATTTTTTGGCAATCTTATTCGCTACTTTGGCAAGTGCCTTTGTTTCGGCAAAACCAATACTGATGGGTATGCCCGTACCCTTGGTAACCTTGTAGCGCATATCCTTTCCGTATTCATACAGGTTAAAATGCTCTTCAAAACCTGTTAGTTTCAGGAAGGCTTCATCGATACTATAAATTTCTATTTCGGGCGAATAGTCCCGCAGGATGGTCATAACCCTGTTGCTCATATCCCCATATAAGGCATAGTTGGAAGAGCAGACAAAGATGTTTTGTTTTTCAAATATCTCTTTATACTCAAAAGCGGGGGCACCCATAGGAATGCCCAAAGCCTTCGCCTCGTTGCTTCGGGCTATCACGCAGCCATCATTATTGCTGAGTACTACTACGGGTCTGTTTTTCAGGGTTGGCTGAAAAGCACGTTCGCAGGAGGCATAAAAGTTATTGCAGTCTATCAGGGCAAACATATCAGTAATGTTGCTGTATGGAATAGGTAACCATTCCCCATATTTCAAAGTTGTTGTACTCGGTTACCTGTAAGGGTTTAAACTTATCGTTCTCGGGCATCAGCCAGATACCAGTACTGGTTACTTTTAATCGCTTGAGAATAAATTCACCGTCTATTACACATACTGCAACCTTTCCATCGCGAGGCTCGAGGGATTTGTCAATAATCAATAAATCCTTATGACCTATGCCTGCACCAATCATGGAGAACCCTTCGGTAACGGCAATAAAAGTGGTAGCTTCTTTCTTTATCAGGTACTTATTAAGGTCGATGGAAGCGTCGAGAAAATCTGCTGCCGGAGAAGGGAATCCTGCACTTACTCCCCCTTCTACCAGTGGCAATAACAGCATAGTGCTATTGTTTACTGCATATAGCTTTAGCTTGTTTTCTCCTATATCTTGATTCATATTACTAAATATTTTAGCAATATTACGAAGGGTTAGTAAAAGACAGGCAATTATTCCTGATAAAAATTTATTACGTTACTTACTATACACAAACTGTTGCATTATGCGAAGGCCGGCCAATGCCTCTTCTATACTACAAGGGTTCTCCCCTTTGTTCTGAAAATAATTAACCACCTTTTCAATCATTGGCAACTGAATGTTTTCTGGTAAGGGAAAAGAACGGATCTCTTTGTTGCCATCACAATACAGTTCAAAGTCTTTACCATAAAAAGTAAAGGTAATCCTGCCTTTATCACCTATAATTTCACACTTTTCTTCTTGCTGATAGTTGGGCATAGTAAAGCCCCAGGTGCCAGTAAACAATACATTATTATCAAAGTGAATAATACCAGTTACTATATCTTCGGGTATATAATATCCTGCCTGATTGGTTGCAGAGCCAATGTAGGTAGCTGCAGTACCAAACAAATACAACATCATATCTATTTGATGTGGACCAATATCATAAAAAAGTCCTGCACCAGCAATAGCTGGATCTGTTCTCCAGTTTTCTGCTGTTGTAGCTATCAGATTGGATTTAAAAGGTTGTAAGCAACTGATTCGTACCAATCGTATTTTCCCAATTGTATTGTCCTGTATTATTTGTTTAATTGCTTTAAATACAGGCAACTCTCTTCTGTAATGTGCTACTACCAGTCTGGTTTTGTATTTTGCTGCTGCCTCCACCAGTCTTTCGCAAGCAGCTACATTGGTAGTAACAGGTTTTTCTACATATACCGGCTTACCCGCTTTTAATGCTTTTAGGGTATATTCTTCATGATATTTAGGGGGAGTAGCAATATATATAGCGTTCACTAAAGGGTCGTTTATCAGCTTGTCGGCATCTGTATAAAAAGACGGTACATTGTGCCTGTTTGCATAATCGGCTACTCTATCTGCATTCCTGCTCATCACAGCCTGTAAAGATGAATAGGGTACTTTATTGAAAGCGGGTCCGCTTTTAATTTCTGTTACATCGCCACACCCTATCATACCCCAGCGTACAGGTTCCTGATTTATATTGCTATCCATTCTTTTATGTTTATACTGTAAAATAAAACAGAATATCAATGCTGTGTTCTTTTAGGAGTAACTTTCTTAAAGCTGGATACTACACCATAGTGTATTGTAAATAATCAAGACAAGTTACCCATTAAAAAAGCCCCACATTACTGTGAGGCTTCCTTTTTTTAATATCTTTATTAGTGATGCGATTCATCGTCACCAATTGGAACGTTCTGAGGAATGAACTCTTTTCCGTCCTTACCATAGTCATAAGCCCAACGGTATACTTCAGGAATTTCACCAGGCCAGTTACCATGTCCAGGATGGATAGGTGCAGTCCACTCTAAAGTATTAGACTCCCAAGGATTTTGCTTGGTAAGCTTTCTTCCTTTAATGATAGAATAGAAGAAGTTTAATAAGAATAGTAACTGTACCATAAATACAATGATTACTACTATACTGATAAATCTGTTAAGACCTTCGAATTGTTTGAAGCTTTCCCAGATGCTATAGTCATAATAACGACGAGGCATACCAGCAAGTCCTTCGTAGTGCATTGGCCAGAAAATTAGATATGCTCCTGCCATTGTAACCCAGAAGTGAATATACCCAAGGGTATTATTCATTTGTCTGCCATACATTTTAGGGAACCAGTGATAGATACCCGCAAACATACCAAACATAGATGCAACACCCATTACAATGTGGAAGTGCGCAATTACGAAATAAGTATCGTGCAAGTGAATATCAATAGAAGAGTTACCCAACCAGATACCGGTAAGACCACCAGAGATGAATAAGCTAACGAAACCAATAGCGAACAACATAGCAGGTGTAAAACGGATATTACCTTTCCATAAAGTAGTTAACCAGTTGAATACTTTAATTGCAGAAGGAACGGCGATTAACAAGGTAAGTAATACGAAAATAGATCCTAAGAATGGATTTAAACCGGTTACAAACATGTGGTGTGCCCACACTAAGAATGCCAATACTGCGATAGCAAACATAGAACCCACCATGGCCATATAACCAAAGATTGGTTTACGGGAATTGGTAGATAATATTTCACTCACCATACCCATCGCTGGCAATAAGATGATGTATACCTCTGGGTGACCCAAGAACCAGAATAAGTGCTGGAACAGGATTGCACTACCACCTTCGTTAGGCAAAGCACCTACACCATTTACGAATATATCGCTCAGGTAGAAAGAGGTTCCAAAGTTTCTATCAAATATTAATAAGATAAAGCCAGAGAATAATACCGGGAAAGAAAGTACACCAAGAACTGCGGTAAAGAATAATGCCCATACGGTAAGTGGTAAACGAGTCATGCTCATACCCTTTGTACGCATATTTAATACCGTAGCAATATAGTTAAGACCTCCTAATAAAGAAGATACTACGAATAAAGCCATTGCAACTATCCATAAATCCATACCGGTTTTAGAACCAGGAGAAGCGGAACCCAAAGCACTTAAAGGAGGGTATGCTGTCCAGCCACCACTAAAAGGACCAGTTTCTACAAACATAGAAGAAAGCATTACCACACCGGCTAAAAAGAAGAACCAGTAGCTAAGCATATTCATGAAAGGAGAAGCCATATCTCTTGCCCCAATCTGAAGAGGAATAAGGAAGTTGGCAAATGTTCCACTTAAACCAGCGGTTAATACAAAGAATACCAATACGGTACCGTGGGTAGTAACTAAAGCATAATAAGCTTCCGGAGTGATATGACCACCCTTTGCCCATTTGCCTAAAATATCTTCCAGCCAAGGGAAAGAAGTATCAGGATAACCTAATTGTAATCGAAAGAAAACGCTCATTAATCCACCCAGAACAGCCCATATCATACCAGTGATAAGAAACTGTTTAGCAATCATTTTATGATCCATACTAAAGATGTACTTGGATATAAAAGATTGGTGATGTTCGTGGTGATCGTGATGACCATGAGCATCGTGTGAAGTATGTAAAGTAGCCTCGTGACTCATATTCTTATTCTTTTCTATTGCTAAAATTGTTATTGTTCTTTCTTATTTTTTTGCTGCTGAATCAGCTATTACTGCAGTTGTTGCAGTAGCAGTAATGGTAGCGTCTGCTGCTTTTTCTGCAGGAGCTTTCTCTGGGAATGCAGAGAAGTAATATGGCTTTTGTTTTGCCAGCCATGCATTATATTCTTCCTGAGAAACTACAACAATCACACCCTTCATGGAGTAGTGACCATTACCACACATCTGATCGCAACTTATTTCATACTGGAAATTTGGATTACCAGTAATAGTCTTCATCTCTTCGGTAGTATATTTAGGCGTAAACCACATGGTAGTAGGAATACCAGGAACAGCATCCATCTTTAAACGGAACTGACTTAAACCTACATCATGTATTACATCTCTTGAACCAATGATTAATTTGCAAGGTTTTCCTTTTACTACATACATAGTACCTTCCGTAACGATATCATCATGTGAAAACGGATCGTCTTTTAAATTTAAATCAGCGCTATCTTTCCAGATTAAACCAAGCGAGTTGGAAGCAGGATCAATTACTTTAAAGTACTTTTTACCAAAGGTTGCATCTTTACCTGGGTAGCGGAATATCCAGCCAAATTGTTTACCGGTAACTTCTATTTGTATTGCATCTTTAGGCGCTTCGCTGGTAAAGAAAGCCCAGTTCTTCAGACCAAATACTATTAACCCTGTTAATACTATTGCAGGAACAGATGTCCACAATACTTCCAGAAATGTGCTATGAGCAAAGAAGTAAACCTTACGATTCTCTTTTTCCTGATATTTAAAGGCCAATACAAATAGCATGATTTGCGTTGCAATAAATGTAACACCAGTAACACCAAGTGTCCACCAGATCATTAAATCTACTTTTTCGCCTTGAATAGAGGCTGCATCAATTGATAAAAGCGTTTTGGAGAAATAGAGTTTATTGCAATACCAAACACCAATTAATCCCAAAACCAAGAAGGCCACCATTAGAAAGCCATTGATTTTGTTGGTTTGTTTGCGATTTTGCTCTTCCCCTTTCAGTACAGCAACGTATTCGCTGGCTTTAGCTATTTGAAAAATAACTACAAATACCAGTAGTATAACGGCTAATGTTAAATACATAGTCATATATATTCCCTAATTTACTATTGTTTCTAATTCTTCTAAAATTCTGTCTTTAATAGTTTGCAATAATAAGTATTGCAAATTAAATTTTAGTATGCAACTTCACATACCTTAAAATTTATTATCGATTCCCTATACACAAGCCTCCACTACAGGGCTATTAGGTATGGTGAATAATGCTTTCTTTTAAGAATGGATGATATTTAGATATCAATGGTTTGCTGGCCAATGCCTTTGCAACGAAATGAATCATTACCCCAACAAAGAAACATAGCACGCCAAAATCTAACCAACCTAACGATGAACTCTCTGGTCTTACACTACCCATTACCATCTGATAGAAATCTACCCAGTGACCAAATATGATCAATACGGCCATGAAAGTAATTAAAGAATAATTTCTTTTAGCACCTCTCTTCATTAAGATAAGAATAGGGCAAACGAAATTGATAATTAAGTTTAAGAAGAAAATACCTCTGTATTCTCCCTGGAATCTGTTCTTGAAATAGATTGTTTCTTCTGGTTGATTGGAGTACCAGATCAACATAAACTGAGAGAACCATAAGTAAGTCCAGAAGATAGAGAAGGCAAACATGAATTTACCTATATCGTGCAATTGCTCTTCGGTAGTATATTCCAGATAACCTTTATTCTTCATATAAACAACCCAAAGTGCTATTAAGCTCATACCACTTACAAAAGAACTTGCAAAAGTATACCAGCTATACATGGTGCTATACCAATGAGCATCGATACTCATTAACCATAACCAAGGAATAGTAGAACCTACAGTTAATGCAAACCATACTAAGAACATAGATGCTCTTACAGTATTTCTAAGAATAAAAGAAGCACCAACTTCTTTAGTCATAGCTTCTACATCTGCTTCATTGCTTAATTGTCTCATTCTCCAGCCCAATAAAGACCAAAGACCTACAGCTAATATAGACCAGATAGCAAAAAATCTAACATTAAGGAAACCTGATTTACCTTTCAATACTTCATCTTTAGCAACCGCTGCAGAATCCAGCCAATGATAAATATGGTGTTTGTCGGTAAATACAACGAACAATAAAATAGCCAATGTAATAGAACCAAATACAGGTACTAAAGTAGAAATAGCCTCTGGTATTCTTTTAAAAGAAACCTGCCATCCACCCATTGCAAGGGTAGTAACGCAAACAAAGAACATAGCTGCATTACAAACTAATGTCCAGAATATGGTATTGTACATTAACGTACCTATAAACTCCGCTTGTTGAGCTTCTGTACCTCTTCCTTTGGTAAGAAAACCGGCAACAATCGCAAGTACACCAATTGCTATAAGTGCTAAAGACCAGGTTTTTAATTTAGAAGGAATCTCAAAATTCAGTTTAACCGATGCCATTTATTATATCTTTAATCTTGAAAAGTATTTATCTTAATTTTTCTGCTGCTGATAAGCTTATTTTGTAGCAACTGCTTCTTTAGTAGCCGCTTTACCTTCAGCTTGTTTTTGCTTGATATAAGCAATTACTTGCCAGCGTTGTTTTCTATTTAACTGAGAAGCATAGCTACCCATTAAGTTTTTACCATAAGTAACAGAATAGTACATCTGTCCTACAGGCATTGCCTCGTATTTTTTATCCCCAACCAATGTAGCAGGTTTTGCAGGATAAGGACCATCACCACCTTTATACAATGGACCATTACCATCCAGTTTAGTACCATGACAAATACCACAATTAATCAGGTATAGTCTTTCTGCTTCCACTAAATCGTTTTTAGATAGAGAGTCGATAGGGCTTTTCTCCAGCTTAGAGGCTGTATAATTAGCAGTATCTCCTTGTTTATCTTTAGCAAGATGGAAAGGCATTTCTTCCCCTCTCGCAATAGTACCAGCAACGGGCATATTGGTATAATTGATACCAGAATCCTTTAAATTGCTATGGTCAGAGTATGTTTCGTATGCTCTGCTGTATGCCATATCTGGCATGTAAACATCATTTGGATTACGCTTAACTTCATCACTACAAGCAACGAAAGCAGTCATTCCAGATACAGCTAATAATATGGTATAAAACTTCTTCATTTTCTTTTAATTCTAATATTAAGCAGCTACTGTTTTGTGTTCAAATAATACTTCATCTTTATCATATCGGCCTAACCACCAGCCTTCTTCCGCCACCTGAACGTCTACTTCTACAGCGCCGGTACCTTTCATAAAGCCTACAAGATCGTCCACATTTGTTTTATCGTTACATTCAATAACCATTACAAATAGATCATCAGTAGCTCTTGGGTGGAAATGGTGCTTTTTTACAAATGGTGCCAACTGACACAAGTAGCAAAATGTAAGTACCATACCTACGGCTGCGAATAATACGGTCAACTCGAATATGATTGGAATCCAAGCTGGTAAAGCAAAGTGTGGTTTACCACCAATATCCAGCGGCCAGTCTTTGGTAAATATCCAGGTAATACAACTTAACGCAGTTGTTGTACCGGTAATACCATAGATAAATCCTGCTGTATGTAAGCTTGTTTCTCTCATTCCTAATGCATGATCTAAACCATGAACAGCAAATGGAGTATAAACATCCTGAATTTTATATCCTGCAGTACGCGCTTTTTTGACAGCAGGAAAAAGTACATCCTCATCGTCAAAGCTTGCAACTACAAATTTCTTTTTAGCCATATATATTTAATTATAAGAGCCCGATAATTTATTTAATATTATTAGTTATGTCCTCCGTTTTCTACAGTAGTATGTCCATGACCACTATGTGCAAATACCTCGGCAGGTACATGCTCTAAATGATGCATTTTCTCTTTGTAGCTTTCACCGGTTGTTTTCAATACATACTTAATTTCTGCAATTGCAATTACAGGGAAGTATTTAGCAAACAGGAAGAAGCAAGTAAAGAACAATCCAAAAGTACCCATGTAGAAACCAATTTCCCATACAGTTGGGCTATAGTATACAGACCAGCTGGATGGTAAGTAATCTCTGTACAATGAAGTAACGATGATTACAAAACGCTCGAACCACATACCGATATTTACTATCACACTCATGAAGAATGTAACTACCAGATTTCTTCTCATTTTCTTGAACCAGAAGATCTGAGGACTCAATACGTTACAAGCCATCATACCCCAATAGCTCCATCCATAAGGACTGAATAAGTAAGCACGGCTATACCAGAAGGTATATCCTTCATATTTATTCTGACTGTACCATCCCATGAATAACTCGGTTAAGTAAGCTATACCTACAATAGATCCTGTTAATACAATTACTTTATTCATTGCCTCAATGTGACCCATAGTAATGTAATCTTCCATACCAAATACTTTACGGATGATAATCATTAAGGATTGTACCATTGCAAATCCAGAGAATACCGCACCCGCAACGAAATA
>CAIVPM010000509.1 GCA_903907815.1 uncultured Chitinophagaceae bacterium
GTACTATAAAAACTATTTTCTGGCACCTTTTGAGATAGAAGCTTGGCTCCATTATCTGAAAAAATTTGAAAATAAGCTCCTGTGTTAATGGCTGCTGAGTGATCTATATTTATACTATTCAGAGCTGGATTAGGATACACATTTAAATCTACACAGCCAGGAGGCAAAAGTGTGATATCAGAAGTAGCCGAGCATCCATTCGTATCAACTACAGTGAATGTCCATACACCTGGTCCTTTTGTAAAATCACCTAAGCCTGTGTAAGGTGGCTTTCCACCTGAAGCAGAAACCGTTATTATAGTGCTATCTCCGCAATATTTAATAGCCTCATAAGACGCAATTAGTTTTAACTTTTCAGGCTGTATAATAGTTATTTTTGGACTTACGGTTGCATAACAAGCGGTATTATTTATCAATCGTATGTCTACTGTATAATCGCCTGCAGGCACAAAAAAACTATTTGAAGGTTGATACAGGCCACTGTTTATACTATATTCATAAGTACCTACCCCACCACTTGCTGTTATTGTAAGAATACTACTGTCACCATTACAAACTATTGGAGTGGCAACAACAGTTCCAGTAATTGGAAGCGGTTGTGTTAAAAAGATAGTATCTGTTTTATTTGAACATCCATTAGAATCTTTTATTGTAATTCTGTAAAAGCCCGCAGGAACTATAAACTTATTTGAACTTTGAAAGTTTGTGTCATTAATACTGAACTCATATGGTAAAACACCACCGGTAGCTGAAAGTGTAATGGTGCTATAATCACCAAAACAAGTTATTGCAGTTGCTGAAGCATTGATAATAGGAGTTTGAGGCTGTGGGTTAATTATAATATTATTTAGTACAGTAGGTGCACAGCCACTCAAATTTTGAACTGCTAAAGTATAAATTCCTGCATTTGCGGTAAAGCCATTAAGCGGATAACTGCTGTATGGCGCACCATTAAAACTAAATGTTAATGCCGTAGTATCGCTAACTACAACTATTTCTCCTGTAGGTATTGTACAACTCGGTTGTGTAACACTTAAAATAGGTAAAGCAGGAGAAAGGGGCTGAGCATCTATTGTAATATAGGTAAATGGAGAAAGACAACTACCTATGGCTTGTGCTATAAGTGAGTGGGTACCGGTAACTATACCAAGATAGCCACCTACCGGATAAGCACTGAAAGCGCCTCCATCTATACTATACAATAAATTTGAATTTGGAGAAGTAATTATAAAACTACCTGTAGAAACCGCACACGTAGGCTGAGTAATATTTACGGTTGGTGCAAGAGGTGCTCCTAATACTGTATTAATAGTTATTAAAGCTGCATTAGAAGAAGTACAACCAAAGGAATTAGTTACATTAAAAGAATAATTGCCAGCGGCAAGATTATTTATGAGGGTACTTGTCGTGTTACCGCTTATATTTCCGGGATTTATGGTCCATTGACCAGCGGGTAAATTTGATAGTTGAACCGAACCTGTGGATATTGAACAAGTAGGTTGTATCAACGCATCTATGGCAGGTGTTAATGGTGTAGGTGGTTGAGCACTTATCGTAAAGTTAGAAATAGAAGGGCTGCAATTACTGGCATTCTTTGCTAAAATAGAATGTGCCCCTGAACCTAATAGGTAACCTGTTGCTGAATAA
>CAIVPM010000510.1 GCA_903907815.1 uncultured Chitinophagaceae bacterium
GTTTTGTAAACCTCCTAAATAAGTATGTTTGGAGTAATTTATAATATCCGGAAACCCAATAGTGTTCTGGGCGAACAAACTAAGGGGCAGTAACGCCAATATTATTATTTTCTTCTTCATTCGCAAGCATCGTTAAAGAGTAAAGGTAGTATTTTTTTATTGATGTATAATTGATGTAGGATTGATGTAGTTTGTTTATCTTGATAATCAATCAGTTATGATTTTGGATGTAGGATTGATGTAGTATATTGTTTGTAATACTTTATAGATTGTTTCATTTTTGCAAAACTTATTTTTTCAAACAAAAAACGATTTGCACATGAAATTAAAGATTACCTTGCTATGTCTGGTATTTTTTTTGGCTCACCTTTCGCAAACGATTGCGCAAAGTAATGTTGTCACCGGAAAGGTGTTAAACAAAACAACAAATGAGCCCTTAGTAGGAGCTACTGTCAAAGTTTTAGGTTCTAAAACAGCAGTAGTTACCGATTCTTCAGGTAACTTCTCGGTAAATTTAACCAAGGGAAGTGTTTTAGTAGTTTCTTATGTAGGGATGAATTCCCAACAAAAATCTGTTAGAGGGTCAGAAAGGTTAGTATTTTCTTTGGAAGAAAATGCTGAATCTACACTAAAAGACGTTGTAGTAAACGTAGGTTATGGTACACAAAAGAAAAGTGTATTAACCGGAGCTATTTCCAGCGTAAAAGCTAAAGACATCGAGAAAGTTCCTAACGGTCGTATCGAACAAGCCTTACAAGGTAGAGTTTCTGGGGTTACCATTATGGCAAACTCTGGCCAACCTGGAACATCTTCTACTATCAGAGTTAGAGGTATTACCACTTTTGGTGGTGGAAACGATCCTTTATGGGTTATCGATGGTACAGTATTAGATGCAGGAGCTATTGGAGCTATCAATCAATCTGATATTGAATCAATTGAAGTATTAAAAGATGCAACATCTGCTGCTATTTATGGTACAAGAGCTGCAACTGGGGTAATATTAGTGACAACAAAAAAAGGAAAAGCTGGTAAATTAAGTGTAAGCTACAATGGTTTTTATGGAGTATCTGCTCCTGAAAAACAATTGAATCTGTTAAACGCTACACAATATGCTGCTTTAATGAACGAAAAATCAGTTGCTGGTGGTGGTAGCGTACTTTTCCCTAATCTGGGTTCTCTTGGAACAGGTACTGACTGGCAAAAACAAATTTTCAACAATAGCGCTAACAGATACTCTCATGAGTTGAGTTTAAGCGGTGGAAGCGAAAAGTCTACATTCTATTTATCTTTTGGTCGTCAGGATCAACAAGGTATAGTTGCTTCAGAAATTTCTAACTATACCAAAACAAATATTAGATTAAACTCTACGCATAAAATTTCCAAAGTATTTACATTTGGTCAATCAATTGGTTATTCTCATCAAAAGGCGGTAGGTATTGGAAATACAAATAGTGAATATGGTGGACCTTTAAGTTCTGCTATAAATTTAGATCCTACTACACCTGTAGTGGTAACAGACCCTACTATTGCAGCTTTAGCACCATATACCAATGCTGTAATTAAAGATGCTAATGGAAATCCTTATGGTATTTCTTCAATTGTTGGTCAGGAAATGACTAATCCAAAAGCGTATATACAAACCAGATTGGGAAGTTTTGATTGGTCTGATGATGTAGTTGGTAATGCATATTTAGAAATAGCTGTCAATAAACACATTAAAGTAAAATCAACTTTAGGCGGTAAATTAGCTTATTGGGGAAGCCAAGGCTTTTCACCTGTAGCATATTTAAGTGCAACAAACAATGTTACTAAAAATAGCTTTGGTAAGAGTACAAACACCACATTAAACTGGAATATTGAGAATACAATTATGTATTCAAACAAAATCAAAGACCATAATTTCAATGTATTATTAGGACAAGGTGCTTATGTTGATAATAATGGTGGAGGATCCAGTGTTTCAATTTCAGGTTTGCCAATTACTTCTTATGAGGATGCTTCTTTCAACTTTGATATACCTGCTTCAAATAGAAATTCAGGCTCTTATGATTTAGTAATACATAGAATATCTTCTTTATTTGCGCGTGTAAACTATGATTATAAAGAGAAATATATGTTTACGGGCATTTATCGTCGTGATGGATCTACCAGATTTGGTGCCAATAATAAATTTGGTATTTTCCCTTCTTTCTCACTAGGTTGGGTAGCTTCGAAAGAAGATTTCTGGAAGAAAAATGACTATGTAAAATATTTGAAAGTTAGAGGTGGTTATGGTAAAGTAGGTAATGACAATATAGGTAATTTTGGATATTTATCAACTGTAATTGGAGGCTTGAATTATACTTTGGGAAATTCAGGAATAATTACTACTGGTTATGCACCTAGTACGTTGGATAATCAAAATGAGCATTGGGAACAGACTACACAATCAAATATTGGATTTGATGCTCAATTGTTATCCAATTTTAGTTTAACATTTGATTACTTTAATAAAAAGACTTCAGGAATATTAAGAAATATCCCAATTCCTGGATATGTGGGTGTATCTAATCAACCAGTAGGAAACGTAGCTGATATGCAGAATACCGGTTTGGAATTTGAATTAGGTTACCATAAAAATTTTGGTGAATTAAACTTCTCCTTTAGCGGAAATTTTGCTACTTTAAAAAATGAAGTTACTTTCGTAAATACAGACGCCAACTTTATTAATGGTGATGCAGCATTTCAATCAATGGGGCCTGTTACCAGAACTCAGGTAGGTCAATCTTACAATTCTTTTTATGGATATCAAACCGCAGGAATATTCCAGACTATTGCTGATGTAAACAATTATAAAAATACAGCCGGTGGATTAATACAGCCAAATGCAAAACCCGGTGATTTTCGTTGGGTAGATGCAAATGGTGACGGAGTTATTGATTCTAAAGACAAAGTTTTTTTAGGATCTAATATTCCTAAGTTTACCTACGGATTCACCATGAATTTTGAATACAAAGGTTTCGACTTGATGGTTTTTGCACAAGGTGCAGGTGGAAATAAAATATTCCAGGGATTACGCAGATTGGATATAGGTACAGCAAATTACCAGACAAAGGCGTTAAGTCGCTGGACAGGAGCTGGTACATCAAACGATTTCCCAAGACTTACTACTGATGACCAAAATGGCAATTTTACCAATATGTCTAATTTTTATTTAGAAGATGGAGATTACTTAAGATTGAAAGTGGTGCAGTTTGGTTATACTTTCCATCATAAATTTTTAAATAAAATTGGGGCAAGTAAATTCCGTATGTATGTAACTGCAGAAAACCTGTTAACCTTAACCAACTATACAGGATACGATCCTGAAATTGGTGGTGGTGTAATGGGGGTTGATAAAGGTATTTATCCTCAGGCTCGCTCATTTATTATTGGAGCTCAATTACAATTTTAATTTTAGTAACTACAAAAGATTATAGAAATGAAAAAAATACAATTAAATTATTTTATAGTTGCTTCTGCAATCATACTGTCTTTCTTCTCATGCAAAAAAGATTTTGTTGATATAACACCTAAAGGGCAGTTCCTTACTGAAAATTATTATCAAAATGCAGATCAGTGTTTTAGTGGTTTAGTAGGGGTTTATGATGTTATGCGCAAAAACTCTGGTGGATTCGAAAATATGATTACAATGATGAATGCAGGATCTGACGATCATGTTGCAGGTGGTGGTGGTTCTTCTGATGGTGCGGGTATTCAGGGTTTTTCGAATTATACCTTAAATGCAACCATTATACCTTCCAGCTTTTGGAATGATCATTATCAAGGGATATTCAGAGCGAATACCTTATTAGATAAACTACCAAATGCAACAATGGATGCTTCATTGAAAGCTAGATTTGCTGGAGAGGCAAAAGCCTTAAGAGCTAATTATTATTTTAACCTGGTAAGAATGTTTAAAAACATTCCTTTACTAACAAAACCTGTTGCTACTACTGAAATATATAATGTAGTACAGGCAGCTCCTGCAGATGTATATACTCAAATTGAGAACGACTTACTCGATGCTATTAATGTATTACCAGGCACTGTTCCATTATCTACAGAAGCAGGAAGATTTACAAAAGGAGCTGCTAAAGCTTTGTTGGGTAAAGTATACCTTTATGAAGGTAAAAATGCTCTTGCAGCTGCTCAACTTGCAGATGTAAATGGTACACCAGGAGGCACAAGCATTTACGGCTATAAATTACTAACTAATTTCAGTGATTTATGGGTAGTAAATAATAAATTTAATAGCGAATCAATTATCGAAGCATGTCATAGTAACGCTGGTAACTCCGATTGGGGTTGGTGGGGTCAAGGAAATGATGAAGGTAATAGTGTAAATGTAATGGTTGGTCCTAGAAGCTATTCAAGACCAACAGGTTCAACTGCTGATGATATACCATCAGGATGGAGTTTTAACGTATTTACACAAGATTTTTATAATGCTATAAAATCTGATCCAAGATTTAGTGCTACTGTATTTGATATGAAGGCACTTAAAACAGCTGGTCAGGCTGATTATATTGAAGGATATCAAAATACTGGATATTTCTTAAATAAATTTTTACCAAGACAATCAGATGTAACTACTGGTGCTGGTACTCCAGTTTTAAATTACAGACAGGATAGCTATGTAATCCGTTTGGCTGATACTTATTTAATGGAAGCAGAGGCTTTAGGCGCAACAGGTGCTAGAGCGCAAGCTTTATTAGATGCGGTAAGAGCAAGAGTAGGTTTGTCATCTATACCAGTAACGTTAGCAAATATTAAATTAGAACGTCGTTTGGAGCTTGCAGGAGAAGGACACAGATTTTTTGATTTAGTAAGATGGGGCGATGCTGCAGCTAAATTAGCTAGTCGCGGCTTTGTAGCTGGAAAAAGCGAAGTATTCCCAATTCCATTTAGTGAATTACAAGGTACTAAATTAGTTCAAAATCAAGGTTATAATTAATTAAAAATACAGCAATGAATAAAATAAAAATATTTAGTAGTTTAATGCTTCTGATAGCAATGTCTATTGGATGCTCTAAAAAAGATGGAATTGATAGTGACCTATCATTCGTAAATACAGCTGCTGGTTCTAATGTTGCTAAAATTTTTGACATTAGCACAGATAATAGCGGTAACGTAAAAATTACTCCAACAGGAAATGGTGTTACTTCTTTTACCGTTAAGTATGGCCATGGTACAGGGGCTGCTGCTTCTGCTACTGTTGCACCGGGTTCTAGTACTACACATTCTTATCCTGAGGGTAGCTATACAGTTACTGTTGATGCTACAGATATTGCAGGGGTAACCACTACTACTACTTACCCATTATCTTTAACTTACAAAGCTCCTGAAAAGCTATCTGTAAATATTGGAAGCGATATGAAGGTAAGTGCTACTGCTTTGTATGCGCATTCTTTTTTGGTGTATTATGGCGATGTGGCTAATGAAGTTGGTACTCCAATGACTGCTAATATAGATGCTTCAGGATTAGCAACAGGTTCTGGTTTACCTGCACATGTTTATCCAGCAGGCGGTCCTTACGATCTTAAAGTAGTTGCATTAAGTGGTGGAGCTGCTACTACTCAGTCTATTAAAACACTTTTTGGATTTCCACTTACTTTCGAAAGCACAACAATGAATTATTTCTTTGGAACTTTTGGTAATGTAAATTTTTCTACCGTTGCCAATCCTTCATCTACTGGTTTAAATACCAGTGCTTTTGTAGGTAAGTACGAAAAAACTGTTGGAGCAGCTACCTGGAGTGGTACCTATAGTCCATTAGATATACCTATGAATTTTGCTTTTGGTAAAAAAATTAAAGTATTGCTTTATAATCCAAATCCAGCTAACATTGGTAAATTACTAAACATAGAGTTAGAGAACTCAATTGCTGGTACCGGAGCACAACCAAACGGAGTAGGTGTATTAAAAGCGCCTATTACAAAATCTGGCGCTTGGGAAGAATTAGTATTTGATTATAGTACAATTCCTGCAATTGGTGCTAGTGCCAGATATGGTCAATTAGTATTAAGATTTAATGATGCGGCAAGTGGTACTGGTGAAATAATTTATCTGGATAATTTCAGAATCACTAATTAATAACTTTTATAAAATTAAGAATTATGAAATATAGTTTAAAAAGCTTTTTAGGAATACTGATATTAATTATAGTATTCAGTGGGTGCAAAAAGAAAGATTATTCTTTTGGTGATTTGTCAGCACCTACTAATTTAGTAATCAATACTGATATTGTTGGTAAAGATGCTACCCATCCAAATGGAGATGGATCTGGTAATGTGAATATTACTATAACAGCAGATAATGCGCTTTCGTATAAAGTTGATTATGATGCAAATGATGCTTTAAACTTAGTGTATCTGCCAACTGGTAGTGTTACTAAAAAATACACTACTTTAGGTACGAATACGTATCGAATAACAGCTGTTGCTTATGGTAAAGGTGGAACATCTTCTACAATAACAAAAGACATTACTATTCAAAGTAATTTCACACCTGATGCTGCTATTATTACAAACCTTACTGGAGGTAGTTCTAAAACATGGTTTGTAGACAAAAGTGTTGCTGGACATTTTGGTGTGGGTCCATGGTCTGCAACTTCTGTAGCACCTGATTGGTGGGCTGCATCTGTAAATGAAAAGGTAGCTTGTTGCAACTGTTTTTATTCTGCTACATTTACTTTCGCTAAAACTGCCTCTGGTTATACTATAACAGTGGCATCTCCAGATGGAGCATTTACTAAGACTGGCTCATTAACAAACTTACCAGGTATACCTTCTTCAGGTGGTGAGGCTTGTTATAGTTATAGCGGAGGATCTGGATCATTCTCTTTTATTCCATCTAGTTCAGGTATTCCTGCTGCTACACCATCTACTCAAACAAGTATTTTACTGAATAGTAATAGTACATACATTGGATATGGTTCTTTACAAAGTGAATATGAGATTATGCAACTTACCTCAAATTACATGTATTTAAGAGTTCAGGGTACAGAAACAGGTAACGCCTGGTACTTAAAATTGAAATCACTATAGCTGTTTTGGTTGTCGTTTAATTTTCCGGCATTAGTGAGGTGTTAGAGAGTAAAAGGAGGAGATTTCTCCTCCTTTTTTCAATGTATTACTGATTGTGTTTTTGGTTATATTATTTAGTGCCTGTTCAAAGTCGGGAGGTACAGATTAATCTGGATCAACTATTCTCAATTAAGTGTTTTAGATGTACATTAGGTTAGAACAACTACAAATTCTACCATTTAGTTTTATGTTATATAAGAGAGTTTCAGTAGTAGTATAAAAATTATAGAATGAACAAGCAATTTTATGTCTCTTTAAAAGCGGTCTTATTTTTAACATTGTTAGTCATTTCTTCTCAGATTAATGCTCAGGGAAATGCAAATAAAGCTGTTACCGAATCCTTACGTACAACAAATGGAGGCATTAAATCAGGGACAAATAATAGTAAAATAGATTCAACAGATTCTCTAAGAAAAGATTGGAAACTGGTGTGGAATGATGAGTTTAATTATGTTGGTTTACCAGATTCTACAAAGTGGGTTTTTGAAGAAGGAGGGGATGGTTGGGGTAACAATGAAAAACAATTCTATGTTGCCAATTCTTTAAAAAACTCATTTGTAAAAGACGGCAAACTTCATATAGTGGCTTTAAAAAAGAAAAAAGGAAAACTAAAATATACATCTGCAAAACTTACTACCTATAAAAAGAAGTCTATTCAGTATGGACGTATAGATGTGATGGCAAAGCTACCAAAGGGTAAAGGCAATTGGCCCGCAATATGGATGCTTCCAGAATCTATTCAAAATAATACAGAACCCTGGCCCCTTTGTGGTGAAATTGATATAATGGAACATGTAGGTAAAAATCCTAATATGATTCATACATCTTTACATTCAGAATTATATAATCATGTAAAAAATACGCAGGTAACATATTTCGAAAAAGTAGATGACGTATTCAATAAGTTTCACCAATATTCAATTGAATGGACTAAAGATTATATTCGCTTTTACATTGACAATAAATTATTTCTCGAGAGTTTAAAAGGCCAGGATGGTCGTGTTTCTACTAATGAGGGATGGCCATTTGATAAACCTTATTATATAATACTTAATCTTGCAATTGGCGGTAATTGGGGCGGTGAAATTGATAACAATATTTTCCCTAATGAAATGCTGATTGATTATGTAAGAGTATATGAAAAATAAACAATGAAAAAAAATAATACACTCCTTGTAGCGTTTATACTTACTACTGCATTTCTTAATGCTCAATCTATTAAACTGATGACGTATAATATTCGCCTCGAGCTTGCCTCTGATGGAGAAAATGACTGGAATCATCGTAAAGAATTTTTTGCAGATCAGGTTAAGTTTTATGCTCCCGATATTATGGGTTTGCAGGAAGCAATGCCTTCACAGGTTAATTATTTAGATACAGCAATTAAGTATTTAAAACATGTGGGAATTGGAAGAGAAGGAATGAATAAAGGAGAGGCATCCTCTATATTTTATAATGCTGCTAAATACAAATTAATTGTATCAAATACTTTTTGGTTATCCCAGACACCTGATACTGTTTCAAAAGGCTGGGATGCATCTTTCTTAAGAGTATGTACCTATGCTTTGTTTACAGATATTAAAGCCAATAAATCTTTCTGGATTTTTAATACCCATCTTGATAATGACGGACAGATAGCGCGAGAAAAAGGGGTGAAAATGATTCTGGATAAAATCAAGGAAGTCAACAAAAAGAATCTACCTGTATTCTTTATGGGCGACTTCAATTCCACTCCAGATAACATTGTAATTATAAATACTAAAAAACTTATGTCCGATTCTAAAGAAGTATCGGTACAAAAGCCTTTTGGCCCTAAAGGTACTTTTAATGGTTTTAATTTTACCAAGCCTGTAACCGATAGAATTGATTATATTTTTGTTCCTAAATCCGGACAGGTTAAAGTGAATAAATATGCTGTCTTATCGGATTCAGATAATCTTAGATATCCTTCAGATCATTTGCCTGTTTTTATTGAGGCCAGCTTTATAAACCCATAATACAATTTATGAACTTACTAAAAAAAACTATGAGCATTTTAAACATTATAGTAATAAGTAGTTTACTGCTGAATTGTAGTAAATCTGATACTAAAACTACCACTCTAGTAACTCCGCCAGTTACAGTAAATGAAGTAGACTGCTGGCTTACAAAAGGAGATCAATCTATAAAACTTCAAAAACAATCCTCTGTTATTGGTTTTAATACAAACTACAATAGTTATCCAAAAATTACGGTCGATGTAAATACTAAATATCAAACTATAGATGGGTTTGGATTTACACTAACTGGAGGAAGTGCTCAGGTAATAAATCAACTTAATTCACAAACAAAGCAGGACTTATTGCAGGAATTATTTGGAACAAATCAAACAGCTGTTTCTATTAATTATGTAAGATTAAGTATTGGTGCATCAGATTTAAACGATGCCCCTTTTACCTACGATGATATGCCTGCTGGCCAGACCGACCTAACGCTTTCTAATTTCAATTTATCTTTAGATACGGTAAATCTGCTTCCATTGCTAAAACAGATTGTTGCCATTAATCCAGCTATTAAAATTATTGCGGCACCGTGGTCTGCTCCAGTTTGGATGAAAGATAATAATAGCTTTGTTGGTGGTAGTTTACAAACAAAATATTACAATGTATATGCACAATACTTTGTAAAATACATTCAGGCAATGAAAGCACAAGGCATTACGATTGATGCAATCACGCCGCAAAATGAACCATTGAATCCATACAATAATCCAAGTCTTGTAATGACAGCTTCGCAACAGACTGTTTTTATTAAAGATAATTTAGGGCCAGCTTTTCAAACTGCAGGTATTGCTACTAAAATAGTTGTGTACGATCATAATTGCGACAGAGCAGATTATCCTACTGCCATTTTAAACGATGCTGCTGCTGCTCAATTTGTAAATGGTTCTGCTTTCCATTTGTATGCTGGAGATATCAATGCACTCTCGGGTGTTCATAATAGTTTCCCTAATAAAAATATTTATTTTACCGAACAATATACTGCTTCTAATGGTAGCTTTTCTGGTGATCTTAAATGGCATCTGAAGAATGTAATGATAGGTGCAATGAGAAACTGGAGTAAAAATGCATTAGAATGGAATCTGGCAAATAATTCAGGCTTTGGTCCTCATACTAATGGTGGGTGTTCTTCATGCCTTGGTGCTTTAACAGTGGATGGAACTTCCTCTGTTATTAGAAATGTCGGTTATTATATAGTAGGTCATTTGTCAAAGTTTGTTCCTGCAGGTTCTATAAGAATTGATAGTAATACTTCGGGAGATTTAAATAATGTTGCATTTATTACTCCTCAGGGTAAGATTGTTTTAGTGGTTGAAAATGATGCTGCTACGTCAGGAATTTTTAGTGTAAGTTTTAATGGAAAGTGGTTTACTACATCACTAGATGCTGGTGCTGTAGCAACTTATATATGGTAGTTTAAATATAAAATTATTAAAATGAAAAAAATCATTGCAGTCTTTGTCTTGTTTTTATCGATGAAAGTGTTTGGGCAGCATGGTAGCCCTAGAATTGCTGAAAAGAGTTCTTTAAAAGACAAAGAAGTTACTGTATATAGTACGGCAGATAGTACAGTGCTTAGATTGACCAAAACGGGTAATTATAAATTTGTTGAACATGTTCAGCCTTTAGAAACGCAGACCTGTATCTTTGTTTTTCCCAAAAAAACATTCCAGACATTTATGGGTATAGGCGGTGCCATTACCGATGCCAGCGCCGAAGTTTTTGCAACATTGCCTGCAGAAAAACAAAATGAATTATTAAATGCATATTATAGCAAGGAAAAGGGGATAGGGTATACCGTAATCCGAACAAATATTCATAGTTGCGATTTTAGTTCTGATAGCTATATATATGTTAAGGAAGGGGATTCTTCTTTAAAATCGTTTTCTCTTGATCATGATTTAAAATTCAGAATTCCATTGATTAAAAGAGCAATGGAAACGAGTGGTCATAAAGCCCGTTTATTCGCAAGTCCTTGGAGTCCTCCGGCTTTTATGAAAAGCAATAATAATATGTTGCATGGCGGTAAATTATTGCCTGCTTTTTATCAGTCATGGGCAAATTATTATGTGAAGTTTATTAAGAGTTATCAAACTGCTGGAGTACCTGTATGGGGGCTAACTGTGCAGAACGAACCAATGGCTACACAACAATGGGAATCTTGTATTTATACAGCACAAGATGAATGTGATTTTCTAAAGAAATATCTTGGCCCAATATTAGCCAATGCTGGCCTTGGAGATAAAAAAATTATTATTTGGGATCACAATAGAGATCTTATTGCACAAAGAGCATCTGTGATTTTAGAAGATCAGGTGGCTAAGAAATTTGTATGGGGAATTGGCTATCACTGGTATGAAGACTGGAGTGGCGGCGATCCTATGTATGATAATATTGAGAAGGTAAGGACAATGTATCCCGATAAAAATTTATTTTTTACAGAGGGGTGTGCAGAAAGCTTTAATCCTAATAATTATCAGCATTGGGTAAACGGAGAAAAGTATGCCCGTTCAATGATTAATGATTTTAATAATGGTACCGTAGGTTGGACTGATTGGAATATATTATTAGATGAACATGGTGGTCCAAATCATGTAGGCAATTTTTGCTTTGCACCAGTTCATGCCAATACTAAAACAGGAGAATTAATTTATACACCTTCCTATTACTACATAGGTCATTTCTCTAAATTTATCAATCAGGGAGCAAAGAGAATAAGTACTGTTTCCAGTAGGAGTCAATTGTCTTCTACGTCATTTGCTAATCCTGATGGTAAATTGGTAACCGTGGTAATGAATGCCTCCGACAAAAAAATTGTTTACTTCTTATGTGTAAATAATTTGAGCTCAGAAATAACTATTTTACCTCATTCAATTCAAACATTAGTATATTAATATGCATAATTTCAGGTGGAAAATAAGTGGAGTATTATTGTCAAGTTTGTTGTTGTTTACTGCAACAGCTCAAAAGAAAACGATTGATCAGAAAGTTGATTCTGTATTAAGCTTAATGACTGTGGAGGAAAAGATTGGTCAGTTAAATCAGTTTAATGATAACTGGAGAGCAACTGGGCCGGTAACAGTTGATAATGATAAGTTTAACCAGATAAAAAATGGTCAGGTAGGCTCTCTACTTAATACATTAGGTACTGAACGTACCAGAAGCTGGCAAAATGTAGCTATGCAATCCCGTTTAAAGATTCCACTGATCTTTGGACAAGATGTAATACATGGCTATAAAACAACTTTTCCTATTCCTTTAGGAGAGGCTTGTAGCTGGGATATGGATGCTATAGAACTGACTGCAAGAGTTGCTGCTACCGAAGCAAGTGCATCGGGTATTCATTGGACTTTTGCTCCAATGGTTGATATTTCCCGAGACCCTCGTTGGGGTAGAGTAATGGAAGGATCAGGTGAGGATACTTATCTGGGCTCAAAAATTGCATATGCAAGAGTAAAAGGATTTCAGGGTAAATCTTTAGGAGATACCAATTCGGTAATGGCATGTGTTAAGCATTTTGCTGCTTATGGTGCTGCAATTGGTGGCCGCGATTATAATTCGGTTGATATGAGCGACAGAACTTTATGGGAGGTTTATTTGCCTCCTTTTAAGGCTGCTGTTGATGCTGGTGCTGCTACTTTGATGAATGCCTTCAATGATATAAATGGCGTGCCCTCTACAGGCAACAAAGTATTGCTACGCGATATATTAAAAGGGAAATGGGGCTTTAAAGGATTTGTAGTAACCGATTGGGGTACTATCGGCGAATTGGTTGACCATGGCTATGTTGCTAACGATTACCAAGCTGCTCAAACTGCTATTACAGCAGGGGCTGATATGGATATGGAGAGTCGTTGTTATAAGAATAACCTTGCAAAATTAATCAGTGATAATAAGATTTCTATCAACCTGCTTGATGATGCAGTGAAAAGAATTTTAAAGAAGAAATTCGAGTTAGGTTTATTTGATAATCCTTATAAGTATTGCAACCCATTAAGAGAAACGAATGCTCTAAACAATAACAATCATGCAAAAGTTGCACGTGAAGCTGCTACAAAAAGTATCGTATTATTAAAAAATGAAAAGAATATTCTTCCTTTATCTAAAAATATTAAAACCATTGCTTTCATTGGACCTCTTGTAAAAGAAGTAAAACAAAACAAGGGTTTTTGGGATATAGATATTCCTGGTGCCGATTCCAGTTTTATAGTATCTCAATGGAATGGGTTGCAGAATAAAGTTGGTAATAATACCAACCTTTTATATGCAAAAGGTTGCGAAGTGGATGGGGATAATAAAGATGGTTTTGCTGAGGCAATAGCTATTGCAAAACAAGCTGATGTTATTATACTCAGTATTGGCGAAAAGAGAGATATGAGTGGTGAAGCGCATAGCCGTAGCAATATAAATATTCCTGGTATACAGGAAGATTTAGTAAAAGAAATGCTGGCAACAGGCAAACCGGTAGTGGTGCTGATTAATGCTGGTCGCCCGCTGGTTTTTAATTTTACTGCCGATAATGCACCTGTAATTTTATATACATGGTGGTTGGGAAGTGAAGCAGGAAATGCTATTGCTGATGTGTTATTTGGCGACTATAATCCATCTGCTAAAATTACCATGACCTTTCCAAGAGTAGTAGGACAGATACCATTTTACTATAATCATTTTAATACTGGTCGCCCAGTTGTAAATGAGGAAGATCATGTTTATAAATCTTCATACAGAGATATACCTTCTACTCCTAAATACCCTTTTGGTTATGGATTAAGCTATACCACTTTTGGCTATAGCAATCTGCAATTAAGCAAAAAGAAGATGGCTAAGAAAGAGAAGATCGAAGTTTCTTTCACACTTACAAATACTGGAAATTTGGATGGGGAAGAAATAGTACAGTTATATCTGCGCGACAAAGTTTCTTCTTTAGTTCGACCTATAAAAGAACTGAAAGATTTTACAAAACTGATGTTGAAGGCTGGAGAATCCAAAACCATTAAATTTGTAATCGATAACGAAAAATTGTCTTTCTATAATCAACAATTAATCTGGGATTCTGAGCCTGGAGAATTCGATTTAATGATTGGTGCCTCCTCCGAGGATATCAGGCTGACTGATAAATTTGAGTTAGTAAATTAAAACCATTTAACGAATTATATATTTCTTACTTTATCTATTTAATACAATAAATTTATGCAACAACAGCAAACAAAGTGGTCTCAATTTGGAACCCTTATTACCGTTTTCTTTTTCTGGGGTTTTGTAGCGGCTAGTAATGATATTTTAATCCCTGTGTTCAAAAAGGCATTTAGTCTTTCTCAGGCACAGAGCCAGTTAGTATCCGTAGCTTTTTATGTTGCATATACAGTAGGGTCAATAATTTATTTCGTTATTTCTAAATTTACAGGGGGTGATTTATTGAACAAAATGGGGTATAAAAATGGTATAGCATTGGGCTTGGTAATATCTGCTCTTGGCACCTTACTTTTTTATCCCGCTGCCAATAATGGTTCTTTTATTTTAATGATTTCAGGTCTGTTTATTGTCGGTCTTGGATTCTCACTTCAACAGATTGCTGCTAATCCTTTAGCTATTGTAATGGGCGATCCTAAAACAGGCGCTCAGCGTTTAACGCTGGCTGGTGGTATCAATAATCTGGGTACTACTATCGGGCCATTGATTGTAAGCTTTGCTATCTTTGGTAGTGTGGCTGCTGCTAATACGGAGGCTAGTATCGAGAGCGTAAAAATTCCTTACCTGATTCTTGGTGTTGCTTTTATATTAGTTGCTATTATGATTAAGTTTTCTTCGGTGCCTAATAAAATAGAATTAGAGCATGTGTTGGAAACAGAAGTAACTGCTGCCGATAAAATTGTACATAAAGCATCTGCTTTTGCTTACCCTCAATTAATAATGGGTATGATTGCCATCTTTGTATATGTAGGGGTAGAGGTTGCTACAGCTAGTAATTTACCTGCGTACTTAGAGCAAAATTTAAAAGTAACCACACAGAATGTTGCTCCATTTATTTCTTTGTACTGGGCAAGTTTAATGATTGGCAGATGGACCGGTGCTGTTGGTGTTTTCGATGTGAGCAAAGGTTTTCAGCAAGTACTTAAATTCTTAATGCCTTATGTAGCATTTGCTGTGTTCTTATTGGTTAATACAATTGCCAATCGTTCAGTAGATCAGTTTTACGTTTATGCAATTGTGATTGCAGTAATGCTTGTTGCTGATATACTTAGTAAAAACAATCCAGTAAGAATGTTATTGATCTTCTCTCTTGCTGGAGTTGCTGCATTAATAATTGGTATGCTTACAGAAGGTATGTTGAGTGCTTTTGCATTTATGAGTGTAGGACTATTCTGTAGCACTTTATGGCCTTGTATTTTTACAATAGCGGTTGCTGGTCTAGGCAAACATACCAATCAAGGTAGTAGCCTGTTGATCATGATGATTATGGGTGGTGGTATTGTTAGCTGGTTGCAAGGTTTGGTAGCTGATAGTATTGGCATTCATTACAGTTATATAATTGGGGTAATCTGTTTTCTGTATCTTGCTTTTTATGCTTTCAGAGCAAAAAGTATTTTACAGTCTCAGGGTATCGACTTCGATGCTTTAAATAAAGCAGGAGGGCACTAGGAGTTACTTTACCATTTTTCAAAGAGTTTCCCAAGTTCTGATACAGTTTAGCAACCTTCTCAAACTGTATCAGAACGTTCCCATACCATTCCATAGGGTTCTCATGTAACACCAGAAGGTTCTGATGTTACATGAGAACCTTCTGATACTCCATCAGAACGTTCTGATAGAGTATCAGAGACCTACCATACTATATCAGAAGGTTGTGGAACTTCATCAGAACTGCATATAATGATGTCATCAAACAAAAATCCCTCAGCAATTTTATTTGCTGAGGGATTTTGTTTGTATAAAACCTTGAACTTTTACAGTGTTCTTTTCAATTCTTCTTCTTCATAAGCAATAATGGTATCGCCTACATTCAGATCGGAGAAGTTTTTCATAGTAAGACCGCACTCCGTATTATTAGCAACTTCCTTCACATCATCTTTGTAACGTTTCAAGCTACCAAGTTCTGCGAATGCTCCTTCCTGACGAGGATATAATAAGATACCATCACGATATAAACGGATTTTAGCATCACGTTTAATCTTACCATCGGTAACAAAGCAACCTGCAACAGTAGCCTTATCAAATTTATAAACCTCTCTAATTTCAACTGTAGCAACTTCTTTCTCCTGAATCTTAGGTTCAAGCATACCTTCCATCGCGCTCTTCACTTCTTCAATAGCATTGTAGATGATAGAGTACATCTTGATTTCCACACCTTCGTTCTGTGCCAGTTTGTTTGCGTTAGAAGACGGACGAACATTGAAACCAATTAGGATCGCATCAGATGCGGTGGCTAACAATACATCACTTTCAGAAATCTGACCTACTGCTTTATGTACAATGTTGATAGCAATTTCGGTAGTAGATAGTTTCTGTAAACTATCACTCAATGCTTCTACCGATCCATCCACATCTCCCTTGATAATGATATTAAGTTCTTTAAAGTTTCCTAATGCCAAACGACGACCAATTTCATCAAGCGTAATATGTTTTCTAGCTCTTAATCCTTGCTCACGCATAATTTGAGCGCGTTTGTTAGCTACTTCTTTAGCTTCAGCTTCATCAGAGAATACTTTAAATTTCTCTCCTGCTTGTGGTGCACCATTCAAACCAAGTACTACAACTGGTGTAGAAGGTGGAGCAGTTTGAATTCTTTGATTACGCTCGTTGAACATCGCCTTTATTCTACCATGATGCTGTCCGGATACAATGATATCTCCTTGATTTAAAGTGCCATTCTGAACCAGGATAGTGGCTACATAACCACGACCCTTATCTAAAGATGCTTCAATAATAGATCCGCTGGCTTCCTTGTTAGGATTTGCTTTAACGGCTAAAACTTCTGCTTCTAATAAAATCTTTTCTAATAATAAGTCTACGTTCAAACCTTTCTTAGCAGATAGTTCCTGAGACTGGAATTTACCACCCCATTCTTCTACCAGAATATTCATCTGAGAAAGTTGTTCGAATATTTTCTGCGGATTAGCACCATCTTTATCCATCTTATTGATGGCAAAAATCATAGGCACCTGAGCAGCTTGTGCGTGACTGATAGCCTCTTTTGTTTGTGGCATCACCGCATCATCTGCTGCAACTACTATCACTGCAATATCGGTAATCTTAGCACCTCTTGCACGCATTGCGGTAAACGCTTCGTGACCCGGAGTATCTAAGAAAGTAATAGCTTTACCATTTGGCAATGTTACTTCATATGCACCAATGTGCTGGGTAATACCACCTGCTTCACCTGCTACTACATTTGCACGACGGATATAATCCAGTAAAGATGTTTTACCATGATCCACGTGACCCATGATGGTAACAATAGGAGCTCTTTCTACTAAATTGCTTTCATCATCTGTTTCCTCTTCCTCTTCTGCAATTTCTTCTAATCCTAAGAAATCTACTTCAAATCCAAACTCACCAGCTACCAGTTCTATTACTTCAGCATCTAAACGCTGATTGATAGAAACCATTAGTCCCAATCCCATACACTTGCCAATAACTTCGGCAAAGCTTACATCCATCAGGTTGGCCAATTCACTTACTGTAACAAACTCTGTTACCTGTAACTTATTGTCTTCCTGCATTTCACCCAATGCATCACTAGCCTCATCTCTTTTAGCACGTCTATGTTTAGCTTTCAGGCTTTTACCTCTACCAGTTTGTCCGGCAAGTTTAGCTTGTGTTTCCTTTATCTTTTCCTGAATTTCTTTTGCGTCAATTTCTTTATTCTCAAAACCAGCACCTCTTGGTCCTCTTTGCAAAGGCGTTCTTTGTCCTGGTCTACCACCTCTGCCTTGTTGTTGGGCAGCAGCTCTTTGTCCAGGTGTTTGTTTTTGAAGAACAGGTCTTTCGCTTTCTGGTCTTGGTGGCGGTGGTGGTGTATTATTATGTCCACCATGTCCTCCACGGCTATGCCCATGTCCAGGTGCAGGTCCGCTACCTGGTTTATTAATCGGTATTCTTTTACGCTTACGATCGTCTTTAGGAGAGAACTTTGGTCTGGTATCACTATCAATAGGAAGTTCTATCTTTCCTAATATTTTAGGCCCAGTAAGTTTCTCTACTTCTATATTTTCAATTACAGCAGGAGCATCTGGCTCCACTTCTGGAACAACAACAGGTGGTTCTACAGAAGCAATAGGTTCTTCTGGAACTGTTGCTGGTTCTTCTTTTTTAGGCTTTATTATTTTTCTAGGTTCTGAAACTGGAGTAACAGGTGTTTCAGCTTCTGCTTTCTTAGGTTTAGCAGATTTTTTTGGTCTGGTAGAAGAATCAATAGCATCTAAATCTATTTTAGTAATGATTCTAGGACCTTCTATTAAATTTTCTTCTTCTTTAGGAGCTACAGGAGCTGGAGGTGGAGTAGGTTCTACTACTATCTCTGCTACCACTTCTGGTATAATTACCTCAGGAGTTTTTTCTACTACTATCTCTGCTACCACTTCTGGTACAACTGGAGTAGGTGCTTCTTGTACAGGCGCAACAACCTTTACAGGTTCTTCTTTTTTATTTGGATAAAGAGGCTGATCTTCTTTTTTACGCTTAAAGCCTAATACGTCTGTATTATTCTTAGGAATCTCTACCTGATCTGCTTTACTTTTAGCTACTTTGTCGCCCTGAAACTCTTTCTGTAAAGCAACATACATATCCTCGCTTAGTTTAGCAGTAGGCTTTAAATCATCACGATTAAAACCTTTTTTAGCCAAAAACTCAACAAGGGTATCTTGCCCAATATTGAATTCCTTTGCTGCTCCTAATAATCTCGGTAGTTTAATTTCTGACATTCAACTCTTTTTTGTTAGCCCTATTAGGCTTATTTATTTAATTCTCAAAACAAATTGAGAAAACTATTCCTTATCAAACTCTTCTTGCAATATTTTTCTTACATCTGTAATAGTTTCTTTTTCTAAATCTGTTCTTCTTTCTAATTCTTCAGCAGTAAGATTTAATACGCTTCTGGCAGTATCACAACCTACACGCTTCAACTCATCAATAATCCAAAGTTCAATTTCATCACTGAATTCTTCCAGATCAATATCGTACTCATCTACCACTTCTTCATCTTCACGATATACATCCAGCTCATATCCGGTTAAAAGACAAGCAAGTTTAATATTTGCTCCCTTTTTACCAATAGCCAGACTTACTTGATCTGCTTTAAGGAATACATCAGCACGTTTAGCTTCGTTATCAATGTTCATATAACTTACCTTGGCAGGGGTTAATGAACGTTGAATTAATATCTGAACGTTAGCAGAATAATTTACTATATCAATATTTTCGTTCTTCAACTCTCTTACAATACCGTGTATTCTACTTCCTTTCATTCCCACACAAGCACCCACAGGATCAATTCTGTCATCATAGCTTTCTACTGCTACTTTAGCTCTTTCGCCCGGATCACGAACTATTTTCTTGATAGAGATTAAACCATCCAGTATTTCCGGTACTTCTATTTCCAATAACTTAGCTAAGAAATTAGGACTTGTTCTGGAAATAATGATTACTGCATTTGCGCCTTTGTTGTCAATGCGCTCTACTACAGCTCTTACAGTTTCCCCTTTCTTAAAGAAATCGTGTGGTATTTGCTCCGATTTTGGTAATAATAATTCATTAGCTTCATCATCCAACAGCATTACTTCTTTCTTCCATACCTGATATACTTCGGCAGTAACTATTTCGCCAATTCTATCTTCGTACTTCTTAATAAGTGCATTTTTCTTTAAATCACCAATACGTCCGGCAAGTGTTTGTTTAGCTGCAAGAATTGCTCTACGACCAAAGTCAATCATGTTCACTTCTTCGTAAAGTTCTTCACCAACTTCAAAATCCGGTTCTATTTTGATAGCATCAGAATAGGCAATCTCCGAAAGAGGATCCATTACTTCACCATCTTCTACAATCATTCTTCTACGAATAATTTCCAGATCACCCTTTTCGGCATTTACGATTACATCAAAGTTTTCATCACTACCATATTTTTTACGGAGTAATGTTTTGAAAACTTCTTCAACCACTTTCATCATCGTTGGACGGTCAATGCTCTCTGAATCTTTAAAGTCCTGAAACGCATCGATTAAATTGATACTAGCCATACTGCTTATGATTTACAATATTTGTTTTTTGAATCAAAATTTTACTTGAACTGTTGTTGTTTTAATATTTACAAAGGGAACAACGATCTGTTGTACAACCAGTTTCTTTCCCTTACCTTCTGAATGTTCTATCAGAATATCGTTTTCCTGCACCTCTAGCAACTTGCCTTCTTTTACAGTGCCATCCGTAAAAGCAACTTCTACAAATCTGCCGATATTCTTAGTGTATTGTCTGTGTAGCTTTAATGGCTCGCCCAATCCTGGAGAGGATACTTCTAAACTGAATTCTCCTTCAGGATACATTGCTAAAGCCTCTATTAGCTTGTATAATTGTCTATTTATTTTAACACAGGATTCAATGGTAATACCATTATCTCCATCAAGATAAATCTTAATGTTATGTGTTGGTTTTATTTTTACAGAAACACAAAAGTACTCAGGCGTTGCCTCTAATACCTGCTGTAAAAACTGCTCAATTTGCTGTATTTGTTCGTCGATCGTCATGTAAGTATAAAAGAGAAGGGAACGATTCCGTTCCCTTCACAATTCTTTTCTCCGCTGCAAATGTAGTGTTTTACGTCTATAATCAGCAAAAAGGTTTTAAATTTTCTGTTTTATCCCCTCTTTTAACTAAACAAATACTTAAAAAAGAATTTTGTGTATTTTGTATTAGCGTTAAGTATTCAGATGTATTACTTTGTACTTATTGCCTTTTTGCTTTGTGTGTATTCTCCTCGCTCCTAACTCCTAACTCCCTGTATTTGCATTAACTCATGCCTCTGTGCCTTGTTGCCTTTGTGCCTTGTATTTAATTATCAATTAGATTTTGGGCGTTCCGCAAGCGGCCGTTCCAGCTTTTCCTACCTTTTTTTGCCCTTGCTAAAATGCTTATAGGTTATAGACTGTGGCAAAAAAAGGGTATTCCCTGCTGGCACTAACGCAACAACAAATACATCGCTCCCCGTCAGCAAGCCCCTATTCTAAATCATCCATTATCTTACATTTTCACAAACTTTCGTACTTCAATTCTACCATCTATACTCTGTATGGTTATATAATAAACCCCACTCATCAATCCACTAACATCCACCCTCTTTGAATTCCCAACCAAAAGCACCCTACCACTCACATCACTAATCCTCACTTCCTTTATACTTCCCCCACTAATAGTAATAAAGTCCTTAGCCGGATTAGGACTAATCATCAATCCTCCATTTTCAATTCTCAATTCCTTCACCTCCGAATAACTCAAAGCCCCATTCTTATCAACCACCTCCAAGCGGTAGTAGCATGTTACTCCCCTCTCTAAAGGAGAGGGGTTGGGGGTGAGGCTGTATTTACCCGCACCCTTAGCCTTCACCATCCCTACAGTCCCAAATGTCACTCCATCCTCACTCCGCTGCACATTAAAATGGCTAACATTTATCTCACTTGCAGTCACCCAAACATTCTCCACTGTATTTTGTATTCCATTATCAATTATCAATTCATAATTCTTAATTACTACTGGTAAAGGATTAACAGTTACCCACACCGTATCACTACTGGTAAAACCATTCACCGTTTGTGTTACCACATAGTAGGTATTTGTAGTTGGGTACACCCAAAACCCAGGTCTTGCAGTATCTATAACTGTTGTTCCATTTTGCAACCATTGTATAGTATCTATCCCATTGGTATAGCTGCCTATAAAGGCACTATCTCCAATTGTTATAGTGGTATCCCTACCTGCATCTGCTTTTAGCTGCATACTATCTAAGGGTATTACACTTACATCATCAATATAATAACCTGCCCCTCCATAACCATTTGACTGTATTTGTAATATATTTGTATGTGCATTATCTTTAAAATTACCCAATGTTAAATATTGTTCGCCACCCTGTGCTTTAAATACCCCACTAACTTTTATCCAATTTAAGGTATCGGCAATTATAGGGTTATTAAAATTTACTACTTGTGGATTAGCAGGGATTACTGGTGCATAGGATATATTAGTATCGGCATAAATAGCTTTATTGGTAAATAACATTCCAATATTATTACATGCATATTTCATAGGATTAGGTACATTTACAAAATGTTCTGCATAATAATAATGCCCTGCTTTTAAACTATCAAAAAGCTTTAATTGTATGTAAGTTCTGGTTGGTCCATTTCTGTAATCCAAATATATATATGCAACACCTGTTCTTGCATACTGGAAATTTGGCACCCCTTTAATAATGCCCGCGGGTACACCTAAATATCCACTTGTATCGCAAGCATTACAATATTCACCATTATTATTTGTTGGTATATACCAAGGAGGTGGGGGGAAAGCATTCATTTTATTTGGACAAAAAATATAATTCTCAAAGCTATAATTAGGCACTAAATTTTGGCCTATAGCTCCAACCGAAAATGCAATTAAAGCCCACATAATGTGAGCTTTAATTAACAATTTTAAATGAAATAAACGCTTCATTTTATAAAAAATCTATTGTAATATAATTTTCTTAATAGTTTGAATTCCTGTAAGTAAATTAGTGATTTTTATAAAACACATTCCTTTACTACCCTCTAAATTATGCTGTATTATACCTTCACAACCATTGCATTTTTGTTGCCATAGCACCCTGCCTTCTATATCGCTAATGGATATATTCCATTTGCCTGTTGTAGGTAATTCAATATTTATATTCCCTTTAGTAGGGTTAGGATATACTTTTATATATTCATTAATATTAATTTTTCTTATATCACTATAAGTTTTACTGCCATTCTTATCCACCACTTCCAAACGGAAGTAGTATGTTGCTCCCATCTTTAAAGGAGTGGAGGGGTTTGGGGTGAGGCTATATTTACCAGCACCTTTACTTTTCACTGTCCCTACTGTCTCAAAAGTTACTCCATTCAAACTCCTTTGTACATTAAAATGACTCAAATTTATCTCTGTACTAGTAGTCCAAACATTTTCTACCGCATTCACTTGTATTCCATTATCAATTATCAATTCATAATTCTTAATTACTACTGGTAAAGGATTAACAGTTACCCACACCGTATCCCTACTGGTAAAACCATTCACCGTTTGTGTTACCACATAGTAAGTGTTACTACTTGGATACACCCAAAACCCAGGTCTTGCAGTATCTATAACTGTTGTTCCATTTTGCAACCATTCTATAGTATCTATCCCATTGGTATAGCTACCTATAAAGGCACTATCACCAACATTTATAGTAGTATCTCTACCAGCATCTGCTTTTAATAGCATACTATCTAATGGTATTACACTTACATCATCTATTAAATATCCTGCGCCTCCATAACCATTTTGTTGTATTTTATAAATAGTCGTATGTGCAACATCTTTAAAATTACCTAAAGTCAAATACTGTTCGCCACCTTGTGCCTTAAATACACCACTAACTTTTATCCAATTTAAGGTATCGGCAATTATAGGGTTATTAAAATTTACTACTTGTGGATTAGCAGGAATTACTGGTGCATAGGATATATTAGTATCGGCATAAATAGCATTATTGGTAAATAACATACCAACATTATTACAAGCATAAATCATAGAATTAGGTACATTTACAAAATACTCTGCATAATAAGTATGTCCTTTTATAAAACTATTTAAAAGTTTTACTTGAATGTAAGTTCTAAAAGATGCACTTTCATAATCTAAATATATATATCCAACACCAGTTCTAGCAAATTGAAAATTTGATCTACCCTTTATAATCCCAGTTGGTACACTTGCATAACCACTAGTATCACATATATTCAAATAAATAGGTCCATTATTTGTTGGCATATACCATGGTGGAGGTGGAGGTGCATTAAACTCTCTAGGACAAATAACATAATTCTCAAAACTATAATTAGGCACTAAATTTTGGCCTATAGCTCCAACCGAA
>CAIVPM010000511.1 GCA_903907815.1 uncultured Chitinophagaceae bacterium
TAGTACAGGTAGCTTTGCCAGTAGTTGTCATTAAGTAATCCGTATATAGGTCTAATAGCTTATTCACTATTATATAACGGAATAACTCCATTTTTCATAACTCTTGCGTAACATCAGTTATTTATATAAAAAACGTTCGAACGCATAGCATTCGAACGTTTTTTTATTTATACCTGTTTTATAATTATCAATTAACCTTCTATCATTTCTTTAGCAGTTGCCAAGGTAGTTGCAGTAGGATTTTCGCCACTTAACATCTGTGCTATAGAAAGAATTCTTTCTTCTTTTTCCAACACCCTGATACGGGTTTTAATTACCCCACCTTTATCTTCTTTATATACAAAGAAATGCTTTACTGCCCGGGCAGCAATCTGCGGTTGATGGGTTATAGATATCAGCTGAATATTACTGGAAAGGCTCTTCATAATAACGCCTACCTGTTTGGCTGCTTCGCCACTGATACCGGTATCTATTTCATCGAAAATCATGGTTGGAAGCTTTACGGCTTTTGCTACCAGCGATTTAATACAGAGCATTAATCTACTCAGCTCTCCACCACTGGCTACTTTACTTAGCAGCTCGAACTTACCCGTTTTATTAGCATCGAAAAGGAAGACAATATCATCGGCACCAAAGCGATTGTATTCACAGGTAATTACGTCTACTTTTAACTGTGCATTTGGCATGCCCACCTGCACCAGCAACTCGTTTACTTTCTGGGTAAATGGTGCCAGTTGTTTCTTTCTATTCTCCGATATAATCTTTGCCTGTGCTACAATATTTGCCTGCTGTTCTTTCTCCTGTTTTTGCAATGCCAGAATAGTATCGTCGATATTTAATACTTCCTGTAGGTGCAAGGATATTTTTTCCAGTATCTGCAGCAATTCACTGGTAGTAAGTACCCCATGTTTTTTGAGCAGTTTGTAGCCAAGCGACAACCGTTCGTTGATAGTTTCTATACGGGAAGCATCGTGCAATAAAGTATTGCTAAGATGTGTGGCTTCCGCCGCTATATCGTTTATTTCTATGTAAACAGACTGTACCCTATCGGCCAGTGGTTTAATAGCAGAATGATAATCCTGAAAATTATTCAGGGTATTAACCAGCTGCTTTAAAGTAGTGGCAACGGGCGTCTCGGATTCTTTTAGTTGATAATAAGTTCCTTCAAGTGCTGCCTTTATCGATTCGGTATTGGTCAGCAGCTTCAGCTCGGCTTCCATATCTTCCAGCTCGTTTTCTTTGAAGGCAGCATCGTTCAGTTCATCAAATAAAAACTGCTGATACTCGGCTTCTTTCTGAAAACTTGCTTTCTGTGATAACAATTCTTTTAGTTGAGCCTTGGTATGTTGCCAATCTTTATAAGTCTGCTGATACTGCTGCAGCGGCTGCTCGTTACTGGCCAGGGCATCTATTACCTGACGTTGAAACTCATCGTTGCCCAACTCCAATGTATCAAACTGCTGATGTAGGTTGACCATTAAAGAGGCTAACTCTTTTATTTGTGTAAGGGTAGCAGGCGTATCGTTGATAAAAGCCCGGGACTTACCATTCACGGCAATCTCTCTACGGATAATGAGACTACTATCAATATCAAAATCGTTCTTAGTGAGAAAATGTTTTGCCTGTTTATTATGGTCTATCAAAAAGGTACCTTCCACCAGACATTTCTTTTCGGTAGTTAGTAAAACCGAGGCGTCGGCTCTTTGTCCGAGTATTAATCCGAGGGCGCCAATTAGTATACTTTTACCAGCACCGGTTTCGCCAGTAATTATGTTTAATGAAGTAGAAAAATCTATTTCTACTTCATCAATAATAGCGTAGTTCTGTATGAATAATCTTGTGAGCATTTTTGTCCCTGTTTTGCAAACATAATGTGCTATTCGATTAAGGGAAAATATGTTTATAAATAGGCAAGGAGTAAGGAGATAGAATACAGGAGATAGGAGAATACAAGGCACAGAGTAATGCCTCTAATGTATTTTGAATAACGTTAAACGAATTAAAAGGTGAACATTTTGAACCTCTTGAATCCCTAATCTACGTCGTACTCGTACAGCGGATCGATATGTGTATTTGGTTCCATTTCACAAATAGGCTTTATGATACCATCGTTTAGTCCGTATACCCAACCATGTATATGTGGAATATTATTCTTTTTCCACTGACGCTGAATGCTGGAGTTCTTGGCAATATTCATTACCTGCTCTTTTACATTCAACTCTACCAGCCTGTCAGCACGAGCATCTATATCTTCAATAGCATCCAGCTCTTCGCTGTATATTCTATAAATATCTTTTATCTGACGGAGCCATTTATTGATAATACCCAGATCCTGATTGGTCATTGCAGCTCTTACACCACCACAGCCATAGTGACCACAAACAATTATATGTTTTACCTGCAGCACTTCTACAGCATATTTTAGAACACTGGAAAAATTTACATCGGTATGCACTACCAGATTGGCAATGTTTCTATGAACAAATATTTCGCCTGGCTGGGTACAGGTAATTTTATCTGCCGGCACCCTACTATCGCTACAACCAATCCATAAAAATTCTGGCTGCTGAATCTGTTCCAGACGCTTAAAGTACTCAGGATCTTTTTCCACCTGATCTTTAGCCCAAGCCTTATTTTCATGAAGCAATTTCTCGTAAACTGTCATCTGTTTGTGTTGATATTATTTAGGAGATAGGAGACAGGAGTTAGGAGATAGAATAATACATGTATTAAACTCCTGACCCCTATCTCCTGACTCTTAAAGTTAAATGTTAAGTCCACCGCAAGTGCTGATTACCTGACCGGTAACATAGCTACTTAACTCGCTTGCCAGGAATAAAGTGGCATTAGCAACTTCTTCGGCTTTACCAAAACGACCTAAAGGAATTTTCTTTAAAAACTCTTCGCTGGCAGCACCTTCTTTAAGATAGTGTGTCATATCAGTTTCAATAAACCCCGGAGCAATAGCATTGCAACGGATATTTCTGCTACCCAGTTCGTGTGCTACAGACTTGGTAAACCCAATGATGCCAGCTTTACTGGCAGCATAGCTACTTTGTCCGGCATTCCCTCTTATACCTATGATAGAACTCATATTGATGATGCTTCCACTCTTTGCTTTCATCATAGGACGGATCACCTGTTTAGTCATATTAAATACACTCTTCAGGTTGATGTCCATTACCTCATCCCATTGTTCTGGGGTCATTCTTAGCAATAAATTATCCTTACTGATACCTGCATTATTTACACAAACATCAATATTTCCAAAATCTTTCAGCACTTCTGCCACAAAGGATTCGCACTGTGCAAAATCGCCTGCATTACTTTTATATGCTTTAGCTTTTACCCCTAAAGCAATTAGTTGCGCTTCTAAAGTAGCTGCTTTTTCAGCACTACTATCGCTAACATAAGTGAAGGCAATATGACTGCCTTGTTCTGCTAATTTCAAAGCTATTGCTGCACCAATACCACGGGCAGCTCCGGTAACAATTGATACTTTATTATTTAATAACATGTAAAAAATTTATGCAATAGTAATAATTATGTCAGTAAGTTGAAAGTAATAGGTAATAAGTTGATAGGTTGGCAGTTCTTAAAACCTCTTAAAACTATACTAATTTACTGGTCAGTTCTTTTACTCCTTCTCCTGCTCCCATTTCAATTCTGATTAAGCGTGAACTTATGCTGGTATGGGGTATTTTTTTATCGATGATATAAATAGGAATATCTTCTGGAGCATAATTTACCAGACCTGCAGCGGGATAAACCTGCAATGAAGTACCTACTACCACAAAAATATCGGCCATGGAAACTATATCTACCGCCGTTTCCAACATGGGCACCTGTTCTTCGAACCATACAATATGCGGTCTTAGTTGTCCGCCATCGGGGGCTGTATCACCTACGTTTATATCGCCTCTTATATCATAAATAGTATCGTAATCCAGTACACTTCTCATTTTAAAAATTTCTCCATGCAGATGTACTACTTTGCTGCTGCCAGCTCTTTCGTGCAGATCATCAATGTTCTGGGTAATGATAGTAACATCGAAATACTGTTCCAAAGCTGCAAGCCCTTTATGACCATCATTGGGCAAGGCTATGGCTACATCTTTTCTGCGCATATTATAAAAGTCGAGCACCAGTTGCGGATTTGCTTTAAAGCCACGAGGAGTAGCTACCTCGTATACATTATACCCTTCCCATAAGCCATCGCTATCACGGAAAGTTTTAAGGCCGCTTTCTGCACTGATACCTGCACCGCTTAGTACTACTAATTTTTTTTTGCTACTCATCCTTTTAAGTTTTTGCAAAGGTGAATAAAATGGAAAGAGGAATGATGTTATTTTCGCAACCAATTTATAGACTATGTATCAGTATACTACGCAAATAAGAGTTCGATATGCCGAGACCGATCAGATGGGGGTTGTATATTATGGCAACTATGCTCAGTACTTTGAAGTGGGAAGGGTAGAAACAATCCGTAGTCTTGGTATGAGCTATAAGGCATTGGAGGATAAGGGCGTAATGCTACCGGTGGTAGAAATGAATATAAAATATCTGAGACCTGCTCAGTACGATGATTTATTAAATATCCAATCGACCATAAAAGAACTACCCGATAAACATATAATACAGTTTCATCAGGATATATATAATGAAGCTGGAAAAATGATTACTTCGGGAGTTGTGCGACTTTATTTTTTAGATAAGGAAAACAGAAAGAGGGTGGATATTCCTAAGGAACTACATGAGAAGCTTGCTGTTTTTTTTAAATAATGACCCACTAAAATGTAGGTGGATATATATTATCTCAGATATTCAACCTTTAAAAACAGAACATTAGATTATTATTTAAGTCTTTAATTTTTCTTGTTTAAATATTAAAAAAGTAGCCATATTGGCTACTGCTTAGTTTTTTGACTTTATATTTGTTGGCTCAAGATAAATTAATCAGCATACAGAGCTGTTATTATTTTTAATCTTGCAATTAAAACATAGTGGTTACGAAAACGATTTAGGAAGCCATAATGTTCTACAAAATAAATACTGGTTATGAAAAAAGAAAGTTCAGAGGATATAGAATATAATTTAACTGGAAGTGAAACGGATCATCCAATATCAGCTACAGACGCTACTGCCCCTAAGTCCAAATGGTATAAACGTATCAGAAAAGGGATTACGACCGATACGGCTGATAAAAAAGAAACACCTGAAGGTTTATGGAATAAGTGTCCTGACTGTAATTTTATTACTACTACACAGGATTTAAAAGAGAACTTGTTTGTTTGCCCAAAATGTAACTATCATCATAGAATAGGTAGCGACGAATATTTTGAGACCTTATTCGACAATAATGAATATGAAGAGCTTTGCGATAATATAAGAAGTATAGATTTTCTGCATTTTACCGATTTAAAACCATACCAGAAAAGACTGGACGAAATACATGCCAAAACAGATCTTAAAGATTCTATGCGCATAGGTGTAGGTAAGGTGAATGATGAATTGCTGGTGGTGGCTTGTATGGACTTTCAATTTATTGGTGGTTCATTAGGTAGTGTAATGGGAGAAAAATTTTGTAGAGCTATAGACTATTGTATAGAGCATAAATTGCCTTTTATGTGTATCAGTAAAAGTGGTGGTGCGCGTATGATGGAGAGTGCCTTTAGTTTGATGCAACTTCCTAAAACCAGTGGTAAGCTTTCTCAGTTGAGCGATGCGCAACTTCCTTATATTTCTTTATTAACCGATCCTACATTTGGAGGTATCTCTGCCAGTTTTGGAATGCTGGGAGATTTGAATATTGCTGAACCTGGAGCCTTAATTGGTTTTGCTGGTCCTCGTGTAATTAAAGAGACTATCAAGAGAGATTTACCGGAAGGATTCCAGACCAGTGAATTTTTACTGGAGCACGGTTTCTTAGACTTTATTATAGACAGAAAACTGCTGAAAGATAAAATACATCAGCTGATTCTATTGTTTAAAGGCTAATGTCAATTTGATAATTAGCTGATTAGCTAATGTGCTAATTAATACAAGAACACAGATTATTGGAATTCAAGCAAAAGGCAATGAACAATTTAACAATTGCACAATTAGACTATTTGCTGTAAAACGAGTTAGCTTTTAGATACTTAGTTTCCCCTTTCGTTTAGGTAATAAAGAAAGACTCTTACGAAGATTTTGTTTGAGTTGTTTCTTTACTATTTGTCCCATGGTTTCAGCTCTTAAGAAAGAGGGCTCATCAAAGTATTCCGCCAGTTCTTCTTTCAATTGAAATACTTTTTCGGTAGAAGATATCTGCGCATTATGCATATTATCGAGCAACTCTTTAATACGATATTTAGCGGAAGATAAACGGAAGGCCATCAGGGTTCTTTCTTCTGCACGATATTGTTCTACTGATTCTTTATTCAGGGTTTTCATTACTGCATCTACAAAAGGTTTATTTTCTTTAAAGAACTGCGGTAAATAAAAGTTTTTTCTTCCTTCATAAGACTGCTGATCAAAATCTATTGCCATAAATTTATACTGCACTCCTACTACATCGGGCGTAATATTTACCACAAAATTGTAGCTACGCATATCACCCAATAAGTGTGTAAAACAACGCTCGTTAAACTTCACAAATTGTTTGGATAAACGAACCAGATTGGTATCGGGGTTATTGAGGTATTGTTTAACAAAAATATCGCCAGGAATACCGGGGATATGTTCTTCCATCAGGGTTTGTCCGCATGTAAAATAGGTAATACGACTGGGGGACAATAAGTGCTCCAGTTCTATCCCATATATACGGCTACTATCCGCTTTCTTTATATAATAATGATCGTAATTATCATTGAAACGATTAATGATACGGATACGAAAAGGTTGACTATTTCCAAAGTAACAAAAATCTATGCCTGCAAGATCAAGTTGGTCTACAAAACTAAAATCTCCTTTTGTTTTTAAAATAGCATAATTCAATACCAGGTTTTCGCGAAGATCTTCCCAGTCTCTGGTTTCGTAAATAGTACGTTCCCATGCAGTATCTTTTCCCTCTTTATCTTTTATTGGAACGGTGTATGTAAAGCGGGTAAGTTGCTCGTATAAACCGGGTAAAGTCACTTCTCTGCCATAATGGTGCAGATAGTTTCTTAAACCATTTGTAATAGGATAAATGGGCTTCTTTCTACTTGGTTTATCTACCCCATTTGGTTCATGAGTATCGTACATATTTTATTAGCTTTAATCTTCCAGTAAAGAATTATTATCGTCTTCCAGCAGATTCATATTTACCGCATCGCTACCAGCAATACCTTCAATTGAACCCCGTATATGTGCTGCATTCAGCAACACTTTCTCGAGTTGTTTTTCTCGTGACTTCCAGAGCTTTTCCATAGCATCTCTTTCCTTTTGAATTGATAGCTTCATGGACATAAAACCTTCCCGAATAGCCTTCCATTGTTCGTTAAATTCATTGTTGGTAAGGTAGTCGTATAACATCACCATTTTATCCCCTTTGTTCTCCTGACTCTTCTTTGCATCAAATAACTTAAGGATGGTATTTCTAAGTAATAAAGCAACACTTCTTACTTCCATATAAGTACAGATATATACACCCTCTTTTTCGCCAAACTGTTGCATATCTTTTGGGAGGGTTTGGGTAACAATAATGGCAACATCGGCACCAAGGGTTCGCATATCTGCTTTTAGCTTTTCAATCCATTCGTTGGAGAAATCTTTGGTACGTTTACTTTCGTAAATAATCTTACCGGTTTCTATACCAAATTGATTTCTTACGGTCTGAATACAGTCGGCACCACGTACTCCTTTTCCTACTTCTTCTACTTTATCAAATGGGAAAGTACTTCTTAATAATTCTTCCAGTATCAGTTCCTGAACTTCACCCTGTAGCTGCATAGAACCCTGCTCTGCCTTACGTTTCATTTCATCTACCAACTTCTTCTGATCTTCTATCTGCTTTTCCAGTTCGCGTGTTCTTAGCTGATACTCCTGATCTTTAATATTGCCTTTTTCTTTTTCTTCTTTCTGTATCTGTTCCATCAGCGACTGACGAAGTTCTACCGTCTTTCTTTGAATGGTTAATTCCAGCTCTCGTTCCTTCTCTTTTAAGGATTCTTCTTTTTTAAGGTACTCCAGTTCCTTCTGTTGCGCTTCTTTTAATTTTGCTTCCGAAGTAGTTGTTTTATCTTTCAACATAGCTAATTCATTAGCATAATCTGCGGCAATACTTTGTTGTAACTGATCTTTTAATTGTTTGGTAATGGCTTCTTTTTCTGCTGCAAGTTTTCTTGTTAATTCATTATCCTTTTCAGAAAGCTGTTTAGCATATGCCGCTTCTTTCTTTTTGAACTCCTCATCTTTTTCTTTCTTCCATTCTTCTGCTTTAGAATTCAGTTCTTTTTTTACCTGATCTCTAATGGCATCATTTGGTTCAAATTCATGACCACAGTTGGGGCACTTAATATTATTAATCATATTATAATGACATTTATTTTAACCAAGATACTGTTTAATATCACGGTCATTTTCTCTTTTCTTGATGCTATCTCTTTTATCGTAATGTTTCTTTCCTTTAGCAAGACCAACTTCTATCTTTAAAAGATTCTTCTCGTTCATAAATATTCTGAGCGGTACTATTGTTTGTCCTTTTTCTTTTATGATGGCCTGTAGTTTATTCAACTCTCTTTTCATCAACAGCAGCTTTCTATCGTGCACTGCAATATGGTTATTGGTAGTGCCCATGCTATATTCAGCAATGTACAAGCCTCTTATCCAAAGTTCATGACCATCGAAGTAACAGAATGAATCATTGAAACTTACCTTTCCTTCCCGCACACTTTTCACCTCGGTACCCAGCAATACGAGACCTGCTGTATATTTTCCTTCAATAAAGTAATGGAAGTAGGCTTGCCTGTTATTTATTTCTATCGACATATTATAAATCTTCTTCACACAGAATGTGTGATTTATTACAAAAATATTTAAGTTGGGGAGTAAAAAGACGGAAAGTGAAAAATAGTTTAAGAATAATAGAAAAGGTTTTAACAAAACGACGATTTTAGGGTATTAAATAACAGTACAAAATATTGAAGAAAAGAAGGGGTGATACAATTTATTATACTGAATGTATACCACAGGATTAACTAGCGTTTTGATTATTTGTTGGTATTTAATTAGTCTTTTTTGATTACTAAAAACTTTTCAATGATTATCAGTCAGAATTTATTTAGTACTAAACTTTTTTCAAATAGTACCGATTAGAATTCATTTAGTACTAAACTTTCCTAAAAGATTACTAATCAAAACTTATTTAGTACTAAACTTTCCTAAAAGATTACTAATCAAAACTTATTTAGTACTAAACTTTTCTCAAAGAGTACTAACCAAATTTTATTTAGTACTAAAACTTTTTCAAAGAGTACTCATCAAAACATTTTTTGTGCTGATTAAATCATTTATTAACTGATGTTACGCAGCGTATTAAATCAGGGGGTGGTGTTTCCGAGTGATATAACTTTGGTTGAATACATTTGAACCACAGAGACACTGACGACACTGAGGAACACA